>JBBRID010000028.1:0-16536 GCA_038221635.1 Burkholderiales bacterium | reverse complement strand
GTCCACGCCTCGGAAGCCTTGCTCGACTACCTTCAAGCCTTGATCGCTGCCACCCGCTCGGGCCGCTGGTTCATCGAAGGCCTCAGCCCGCGTGCCGGCCTTGCGGTACTGCGAGCGGCGCGCGCACGCGCCCTGCTTGATCGGCGTGGGCACATCGCCCCAGACGATATCCAGGCGATCCTGCCGCAATGCATCGCGCACCGGTTGATCCCGGTGGCGGGGGCCGGCCGCGGCCGAATCGAGCAGGTGCGCGCGATGGTCGAAGCTGTACCGGTTCCATGATCGGCATCGGCCAATGCGGCCCGGCACGATGCGCATGACAGCGTCGACCAGACCATTCTGCGGCATCGGTTCGCAGCTTCGTCAGCGCCTGCGGCGTTGGTGGCAGTTGCGCGCGGCGCCCAGCGACATCCATGTGATGACCCAACGCAATGTCTACATCCTGCCCACGCGCGCTGGCCTGATGTTCGCGCTGACGGTGCTGACACTGCTGCTGGCATCGATCAACTACCAGTTGAATCTCGGCTATCTGCTGGCTTTTTTGCTCGCCGGAAGCGGTGTGGTCTCGATGCACTGGACCCACAACACGCTGCGCGGCCTGCGTCTGCATCTGAAACCGGTGGCAGCCGTTTTTGCTGGTGGACAAGCACAGCTCGAAGTTGTATTGACCGCGCCGGCCAGCGATCGCCAGCCTCGATTCGGCATCGGCCTGGCGGTCAATTCCGCCACCGATGATCGGCTCAGCTGGGTTGATGTGCCGGCTGGCGGCCAGATGACGACACAACTCTCGTCGACGGTCGCCGAGCGGGGTCTGCAGGCATTGCCGCGACTGACGATCCAGACCCGTTTTCCACTCGGGCTGTTTCGCGCCTGGACGATCTGGCGACCGGCCACCTCGGTGCTGGCCTACCCGCGCCCCGAAACCAATCCGCCCGAACTGCCCAGCGCCTCTGGCGGCAACGGCGCGGTCCAATCCCGCACCACCGGCGATGGTGAAAGCGAAGGCATCAGAACCTATCGCCGCGGCGATCCGATGAAGAACATCGTCTGGCGCAAGGCAGCCAAGATGCTCGACGCCGGCGGCGAATTGCTGAGCCGTGACACCACGGCACAGGGCCTGAAGACGGTTTGGCTGGATTGGCAGATGTGCGCGCCGCTGCCGCCGGAAAATCGCCTCTCCCGATTGGCGGCGTGGATCCTCGAGGCCGATCGCCTGGGCCTGCGCTACGGACTTCGACTGCCCACCGGCAGCTTCGGGCCTGATCACGGCGACCAGCACAAGCGTGCCTGCCTGGTCGCCCTCGCCGTGTGGAAGTGAATGCCGTGACATCGGTGCCCGCCGGAGCAGCCAACGGTTCAGCTCGCCGGTCGCGCTGGCGCTGGTTGTCGCGCCTGCCGCGCGAGAGCCGCGATACGCTTTTCCTGCTGGCCGTGATCGCGTGGACGGTGCTTCCGCACACCGCTCATCTGCCTGCATGGTGCATCGCATTGACCGCGCTGGTGCTGCTGTGGCGCAGTCGGCTGGCGATCACGCTGGCACCGCTGCCCGGCCGCTGGTGGCTGCTTGGCCTGCTGACACTGGCCGCCGGCGCCACCTTCATGACTTACCAGAGTCTGCTCGGCAAAGAGCCAGGGGTCACGCTCGCTGTGGTGCTGATGGCACTGAAAACGCTGGAATTGCGTGCCCGGCGCGATGCCTTCGTGGTGTTTTTTCTCGGCTTCTTTCTGGTGCTGACGCACTTTCTCTATTCGCAATCGCTGCTGGTGGCGCTGGCCATGGTGGTTTCCGTGTGGGGTCTGTTGACTGCCCTGGTGTTGGCGCACATGCCGGTCGGCCAGCCCGCGTTGCGGCAGGCTGCGGCGCTGGCTGCGCGGACGGCGTTCTGGGGAGCACCGATCATGGCGCTGCTGTTCGTGCTGTTCCCACGCGTCGGGCCGCTTTGGGGGGTACCGCAGGATGGCCTCAGCAGGACCGGCCTCTCGAACCGGATGACGATGGGTTCCATCGCCGAACTCGCGCAGGACGACAGCATCGCCATGCGGCTGCGTTTTCGCGCCCCCAATGGCACGCCGCCACCGGCGCAATTTCAATATTTCCGTGGGCCGGTATTCGCCCATTTCGACGGACGCGAATGGCGGCCCCTCGGGCAGCAACAGCCCTCGATTTTTCCACCATCGATGCGGCCACGCGCCGAGCTGGCCGTGCAGGGGCCCGCGCTGCGCTACGAAGTGACCCTGGAACCGCTCAAACTGACGATCCTGCCGTTGCTGGAGGCCAGCAGCGCACCGCCGCAGATCGAAGGCTATGCGGTACAGCAGCGCAGCGACCTGCAATGGCTCACTGACAGGCCCGTTTTCGAGCGGCTGCGCTTCGAAGCCGAGGCGCATGTCGAGTTCCGGCACGGTCCGCTGGATCCGGTTCTCGGCCTGCAGGAATCTGTTGAACTGCCGCCCGGCTACAACCCGCGCACACTGGCCTGGGCTGCGGCACTGCGGCGCGAACCCCGTTACCAGAATGCCGATTCCACCACCTTGGCGCAGGCGGTGATGAACCACATCCGCAGTGCCGGGTTTGCATACACGCTGGCGCCGGGTGTGTACGGCGAAGAAAACCCGCGTGCCGCGATCGACGAGTTCTGGCTCGATCGCCGGCAAGGGTTCTGCGAACATTTTGCTGCCGCCTTCGTTGTCGTGATGCGGGCGCTGGACATACCGGCGCGCATCGTCACCGGCTACCAGGGCATGGACGCCGAGCCGGTTGATGGCTACTACGTGGTGCGCCAAAACGCCGCCCATGCCTGGGCCGAATATTGGGTACAGGGCAAAGGCTGGCTGCGTGCTGATCCGACCGCTGCGGTGTCGCCCGATCGGATCCAAAGCAATCTGCTGTTGCGAGCTAACCCCGGGTTGGTGGCTGGCGCGTGGGACCGGGTCAGCCCGGCATTTCTGGGCGGATTCCGCGATTTCTGGGATGCGGCCAACAACCGCTGGAACCAGTGGGTGCTCAGCTACAGCCGAGGCGCGCAGTTCAATTTGCTGAAATCGCTGGGCCTGTCTTCGGAAGGTTGGCAGGATCTTGCATGGCTCTTGCTTAGTTCGTTGAGTGCGCTGGCACTGGCCGTGGTCTGCTGGGCCTGGTGGGATCGGGCTCGGGTCGATCCCTGGCTGCGTCAGCGCGAGATCCTGCGGGCCAGGCTGCGGGTCCTGGGTATCTCCAGTGCGAACCATGAGCCCCCGCGCAGTCTGGCCGGCCGCGTCCGGCAACAATTGGGAGAGCGTGGTGCCAGCCTCGCCGCACTGCTCGAGTTGCTGGATTTGCAGCACTATGGTCCGGCAGCGCGCAACCGACCCGACCCGGCATTGACCCGAAAATTCAAGGCCGAAGCACGCGCCGTGGCACGTTCGGCCACCTGAGCATCCCGCCAGAATCATCGCAACACCCCAATCAAGAAACGACCTTGCCACCCATGCTTCCCAGCTTGCCCAGATTGATCGCCGCAGCGTCCTGTCTGCTTGCCTTGTCGAGTGCCCAACCTGCTGCAAGCCAGGTGACCGGTAAAGGATCCGCAGCCACTAAAACGAAGGTCGCCAAGGCGACGACAGGCAAGCAATCGAAAAAGGATTCCGCGCGCCGCGCCAAAGAATCGGCCCGAGACGACAAGGCTGCAGACGAGGTGATCTATGGCAGCCGCGCGGACGTGCAGCAGTTTGGCGACGAAATCGCCAGCCGACAGACGCTCGATCCGAAGTGGGTCCGTGCCCAGCTCGAACAGGCACGCTACCTGCCCGTGGTGGCCCGCTTGATGACACCACCGCCGGCGGGCACCGCGAAAAACTGGGCCGCGTATCGCGATCGCTTTGTAGAGCCGGTGCGCTTGCGCGTCGGCCGGGCGTTCTGGGAAGCCAACCAGCAATGGCTGGCCGAGGCCGAAGCACGCTACGGCGTGCCACCCGAAATCGTCGTCGGCATCATCGGCGTGGAAACCGTCTACGGCCAGCAGATGGGCAATTTCCGCGTCATCGATGCGCTGGCCACCCTGGCTTTCGACTACCCCGTCGGCCGCCGCGATCGCCGGCCCTTTTTCCGCGACGAACTGGAGAACTATCTTCGGATGTGTTTCGACCAGGGCGTCGACCCGTTCCGATTGCGTGGCAGCTACGCCGGTGCGATGGGCATGCCGCAATTCATGCCGAGCAGCATCCGCAAATATGCGGTCGATTTCGACGGCGACGGTCGGATCGATCTGCACGGCGACAGCGCCGACGTGATTGGCAGTGTCGCCAACTACTTGGCCGAATTCGGCTGGCAACGCGGTATGCCGACACACTTCGAGGTCGGCACGCCGGTCAATGCCAGCGACCGCGCGGCGCTGCTCGGTCCCGACATCCTGCCGACTTTCAGTGCCCGGGAATTCGGCGAACGCGGTGCCTGGCTACCTGCGGTGGCGACGCAGCATGAAGGCAAACTGGCGCTGGTCGAGCTGCAAAATGGCAGCGCCGCGCCGAGCTACGTGGCCGGCACTGCCAATTTCTACGCGATCACGCGCTACAACTGGTCGAGCTATTACGCGATGGCCGTGATCGAACTGGGCAATGCGATCAAGTCGACCCGATGAACCATCCACTGCCGCGACCGTTGCGCGATCCGACTCCGTTGCTGCACAAGGTGCGGCATGAATGGGGTGGGCGGTCGCCGCTGTGGGTATTCGCCTATGCGTCGCTGATCTGGCGGCCTGAGTTCGCAGCCGCCGAGCAACGAGCGGCCACCGTTCACGGCTGGCACCGGGCATTAAAGATGAGCTCGCGGGTCAACCGCGGAACGCCGGACAATCCGGGCCTGGTCTTCGCGCTGGTGCCCGGCGGTTCATGCCGGGGCATGATCTATCGCATGGAGGCCGATCGCGCCGAGCAGGAACTGGAGCGCTTGTGGCTGCGGGAAATGCCGACCGGCGTCTACGACCCGAAGTTTCTGCCTTGTCGCACCAGCGACGGCCCGGTGCGCGCGCTGGCGTTCACACTAAACCGGCGCAGCCCCGCCTTCACCGGGCCAATCACCGACGAGGCGATGGTGACGATCCTGCGCCACTCCAGCGGCCGATACGGCCGCACCCTGGACTACCTGGTCGAGACTGCGAAATGTCTGCGCTCACACGGCATCCATGATCACTCGATCGAGAAGCTGGTGCAGCTGGCGAAGCGCCACGGTTTGCATGCCGACCCGGTAGCAGCGACTCTGGCCGCAGCCTCCACCGAGCAGGCCTTTGCACCCGCCGGCCTGCCTGCAGACGTTCAAGGCGACGGAACGCTGGGCGAGTGAGGCATCTCGGGCGAGCCGGCGGCGATCCGGCGCAGCAGGCTCAGGTCGGACTCGGTATCGATATCGAGCAGAACACCGCGGTCATCAACCTCGACCGCGACGGCCGGGTAGCGCGATAACAGGCGCTTGGCGCCATCGCCGCCCGACAGCACGATCAGTTCCGAATAGAGTTCGGCCGAAAATCCGACCGGATGGCCGCGCCGCCCGCGATACTGGGCGAACGCTGCGGCATGGTGCTCCAGCTGCGACGCCACGGCAAGCAGCGTCGATGGCTGAACCAGCGGCATGTCGGCGGGCAGGATCAACCAACCCGGCGAATTGGCGCGTGCCGCGACGCCGGCGGCAATTGAATACCCCATGCCCAGCGGCTCAGGCGAATTGCTGTCGACTTGCGGCAGCACGATCACATCGCGCGATGCCACATGGCGCGCCGCCAGATCAGCCAGAGCCGCTGTGGTGATCACGATCGCCGGCAATCGGCAGCTGACGACCTGATCGAGGGTGGTGCCGAGCACGGTCGAGTCGCGCATGGGCTGAGCGAGTTTGTGCCCCGCACCGGTAAAGCGAAAGCCTCCACCGGCGGCCAGCACAATGACGGTTGGCAGGGCCTTCATGTCAGACACCAGCAACCCGCCGCGCCGCGGTTGCCTGCTGTTGACCTTGCCCGGGCCTCGACGCATTGCCGCGCCGGTCCGGTGCCTGCTCGATGAGTCAAGCGATTCCTTGATTGGCGTCGACGGCTTGTCGACGAAGAAAGCAAGTGGCTGGCCTCGCGTGCGTCGACACACAACAACGGCGTATTCACCCTGCACAGCATCGACGCGACCCGCCATCTAAGCCAGAGGGCCTTCACCTAAGGGCAATCCCCGTCAGGGCTATCCATGGGAGCCGGTTCAGGCACGGGATCGAGGCACGCGCATCCCCGCTGTTTCTCGAATTGTGCCCGCGCATGCCGAGGCTGCGCAGAGTGAAAAGGGCCCAGCTGACATAAACTGCCAAGGATGAAAGACCTTTCGGCCTTGCGCAAGAGCTACGAACGCGGCGAACTCGACGAGCATGCTTCCGATCCCGACCCAATCCATCAGTTCCAGAGCTGGCTGCAGCAGGCGCTTCATGCCGAACTGCCCGAGCCCAATGCGATGACGCTGGCGACCGTCGGCGCCGATGGCCGACCGTCGACGCGGGTCGTGCTGATCAAAGGATGCGACGAACGCGGCATCGTCTGGTTCACGAACTATGAAAGCCGCAAGGGGCGCGAGCTGGCTGTCCACCCATGGGCAGCGCTGCAGTTCCATTGGGTCGAACTGGAACGGGTGGTGCGAATCGAAGGCGCTGTTGAAAAGGTCGCTACCGACGAGTCGGACCAGTATTTTCGATCGCGCCCGCTCGATTCGCGAATCGGCGCGTGGGCGTCGCCGCAAAGCGAGGTGATCGCTTCACGCACCGAACTGGTCGCAAATGCTGCGCGTTACGCCGCCAGGTACGCCCTCAATCCACCACGACCCGAACATTGGGGCGGATATCGATTGCGGCCCGAGCGCTGGGAGTTCTGGCAAGGCCGGCCATCTCGGCTGCACGATCGCCTTCGCTACCGGCCGGCCGAAAAGACTGGCACCTGGCTGCGCGAACGCCTCGCACCCTGAGACGCCTGCCCAGGCGCCGACCGTTGGAATTTTTTGCCGTGAGCGAATGGTTCGCCATGCATGAGTTGCAGTGGCTCAAACCGGCGCTGACAAGCTTGTTGCTGGCTCCGGTGCCGATTTTGTTGCTGCTGGTCATCGCCGCCATACGCCTGAAGCGCCACCCCGCCAGCAGCCGGATGCTGCTGGCCTTGTCGATCTGCGGCCTGTGGTTCAGCGCGACCAACGGCGCAGCCTACGCGCTCGCCGACGCGAGCGGGCTGGCTCCGCAGGCGCTGGGGTCGGACCGGATTGCGGCGATGGCGAAGGCAGACGCACCGACGGGTGCCAAGCCAGGATCTGCGATCGTCGTTCTGGGCGGTGGACGTGAACCGTGGGCCCCGGAATATGCGGCGGCCAGTCTCAGCGATGAATCATTGCAGCGGCTGCGCTACGGTTTGTGGCTGGGTCGCCAGACTCATCTGCCAGTGGCTTTTACAGGCGGCGTCGGTTGGGGACAGCAGGCGGCCACTGGCGATGCCGAGGCCGATATCGCCGCGCGCGTGGCCGCCATCGAATTCTCCACGCCCTTGCGCTGGATCGAGAACCGCTCCCGGGACACACGCGAGAACGCCCGCCTGACCACCGAATTGCTGCGCGCCGATGGCATCGATCACGTGTTGCTGGTGACGCACGGTTGGCACATGCGGCGGGCGCTGCGCGCATTCAAAGCGGAAGGCGACAGCGCCATCCGCTTCGAAGCCGCGCCGATGGCCTTGTCGAGCAGTCATGACGGCGTGTTGATGAAGTGGATGCCGTCGGGTGACGGATTCGCGCGGTTCAGGCAGGTTTCGCGCGAGGCACTGGGTTTTCTGTTCGGTGCGTGACCGCAGCTTTACGCATCGGATCATCGATCGATGCGGTGCGGTCAGACGTCGCCACGGCTCGGTGTGCGCGTCGCACATAATCTTCAGATCGAGAATGTCCATGGCAAGTCGCTGGGAGTGCGATAAAGATGCGATATCGAGAGCGGCGAGAACAAAGCGCAGAGTTGCTTCGCCTCGCGCTGGCCGAAATGGGACGCCACGAGGCCGCCTTCACGCCGGTCACCTTTGCGGTCTGGTATGAACACCTGGCCGGCATCAACCCACCATTGAGTGATGCGATTCGCGAAGAGGCAAAGACCGAACCGCGATTCAGCGACCCGACAATCGATCGGCTATACCGCAAATACGTCGCCGAGCTGGACACTGCCAAGGCAGAGCAAATCAGCGACCGCTTCCAGCGCATGATGACGGGCGTGGCCGAGGCTGCCAAGGAGACTGGTGAAACCGCCGGTGAGTTCGGCAACAAGCTCAGCGAACTGAGCGCAAACCTGCCGAGCGAGGACGCGGGTCCGCTGTCGGATTGGTTGCGTGATGCACTGAGCGGCACGACCCAGATGCAGACAGCTCTGCAGACATTGAAGGATCAAGTCGCCAGCAGCCAACAGGAAATCGCGTCGCTGCGCGCAGATCTCGAACAACAGCGGGTCGACTCGACGATGTGCCCGTTGTCACGAGTGCTCAATCGTCGCGGATTCGACCTTCAGCTCGACAAGATGTTGAAGACCCAGCCCGCCGCGGGCCGCGGCCATGCGCTGGTGATGCTTGACATCGATCACTTCAAAAAGGTCAACGACACCCATGGCCATCTGATCGGCGATCGGGTGATCGCAGCCTTGGGCGAGGTCATGAAAGTCACCGCGACGATGCCGGGAAGTACCTGCGCCCGCTACGGCGGCGAAGAATTTGCATTACTCCTTCCCTCGACCACGCCGGCCGACGGCGTCAAGCTGGCCGAACTACTGCGCAATCGGGTCAAGGCGATGAAGGTACGCAATCGCAGCACCAACGAAGTCGTGCTGACTATCACGGTGTCGGCCGGTATCGCAGTGGCCGCACCCGGCGAAGAATCATCGAGCCTGATCGCGCGGGCCGACGCGGCACTTTATCGATCCAAGCAAGGCGGGCGTGATCGCGTGACCGCGGCCTGAAACTTGCCGTCGGCGAAACCGGATCTCGTCATCGAATCGACCCCAGCATGACCATGAGTGGCGACACCCAACCGATCACGCTCGGCGTCATTGCCGACGACTTCACTGGCGCGGCCGATGTCGCCAGCATGCTGGTGCGTGCCGGCATGCGGACGGTTCAGGTGATCGGTGTGCCACGGGGCCCGGCACCCGCTGCCGATGCAATCGTGGTGGCATTGAAATCGCGCACGACGGCGGCCGCTGAGGCGGTGGCGGAGTCGCTCGCAGCGCTGCGCTGGTTGCAGGCCGCTGGCGCCCGGCAGTTCTATTTCAAATACTGCTCGACCTTCGATTCGACCAGCGCGGGGAATATCGGCCCGGTGGCCGACGCGCTGCTCGATGCCCTGAGCGGCGATTTTGCGATCGTCTGCCCGGCGTTTCCGGAGAACGGCCGGACCATCTTCCGCGGCCACCTGTTCGTCGGCGACGCCTTGCTCAGCGATTCCGGCATGCGCAGCCACCCGCTGACGCCGATGACCGACGCGAATCTGGTGCGTGTATTGCAATCGCAAACCACATCGCGCGTCGGCCTGCTGCGTTATGACGTTGTCGCGCAAGGTGTCGACGCAACCCGCCGACAGATCACCTCGCTGCGCGCCGAAGGTGTGCGGTTTGCGATTGCCGATGCGATCGACAACGACGATCTGCGCACGCTCGCGCAGGCGTGCGCAGATTTGCCGTTGATCACCGCGGGCTCAGGTGTCGCGCTGGGTCTGCCCGATGTGTACGCAAGCCAGGCTTGGCTGACGCTCGACGCACATGCCGCCACGCTGCCCGAGGTTGGCGGCTTCGCGGCGGTTGTTTCGGGGTCGTGTTCGGTGGCAACCAATGCCCAGGTCGCCGACTGGCTGGCGTCGGGACGACCCGCTTTCCAGATCGACGCCCGTGAGCTGGCCGAGGGGCAACCGATCGTCGAGTCGGCCCTGACCTGGGCACGCGGGTTTCTTCCGGCGGGCCCGATCCTGCTCTACGCGACTGCGTCACCGCAACAGGTTCAGCAGGCTCAGGCCACTCTGGGTGCGGAGCGCGCCGGCCAGTTGGTTGAGCAATGCCTGGCGCAGATCGCAGCCGGTCTGGTCGAAGCCGGCGTGCAGCGGATGGTTGTGGCGGGTGGCGAAACCTCGGGTGCAGTGGTGCAGGCGTTGGGCATCTCGGCACTGCGCATCGGCGCCACCATCGACCCTGGCGTGCCATGGACTCACGCCAACGGCCGACCGTTGCTGCTGGCCTTGAAGTCGGGCAATTTCGGCAGCGTCAATTTCTTTGCCAAGGCGCTGGCCATGGTGGCTTGATGAGCCCACCTTCCGCCCGACAGACAGACGCGCGCATCGACGATCACGCTGCGCTGCGCGAAGAAATCTGCAGAGTCGCGCGCTCGTTGTTCGACCGCGGCTACGTGCATGCAACCACCGGCAACATCAGCGCTCGGCTGCCTGACGGCACTGGATTCCTGATCACGCCCACCGATGCCTGTCTCGGCAACTTGCAACCCGATCGTTTGGCTCGGGTGGATGCCAGCGGCAGTCAGCTGAGCGGGGATCGGGCCAGCAAGACGCTGACACTGCACCGTCGGATCTACGACAGCGACGGCGAGGCGCGCTGCGTGATCCACAGCCACAGCACTCATTTGGTGGCGTTGACGCTGGCCGGGGTCTGGAGCCAGGCCGACATCTTGCCGCCGATCACGCCGTATTTCGTGATGAAGGTCGGGCACGTGCCGCTGATTCCTTACCACCGACCGGGCGACGACGCGGCAGCAGAGCTGGTTGCAGACGCGATCGCCAGCGGACGCTCCAAAGGTGTGCCGATTCGAGCCGTCATGCTGGATCGGCTCGGTCCGAACGTCTGGGGCGATTCGCCCGCCGCGGCCAGCGCGATACTCGAAGAACTCGAGGAGACTGCCCGCCTTTGGTTGATGGTCGAGCCACGCCCGTCACCACTGTCCGATCGGGAGATCGACGACTTGCGTCGCCAGTTCGACGCCCGTTGGTAGCCCGCGATCACCCTTCCCTCAATCTCATCTCCGTACCGACATGCCACGTTTTGCCGCCAACCTTTCGATGATGTACACCGAGGTCGACTTCCTCGACCGATTCTCGGCCGCTGCGAGAGACGGGTTTCGCGCGGTCGAATTCCTGTTCCCTTATGCCTACAGCCGGGACGAGCTCGCCAGCCGATTGGTCGACAACGGATTGCAGCAGGTGTTGTTCAACACGCCGCCTGGAAACTGGGATGCTGGAGAACGCGGCCTGGCCAGCCTGCCCGGCCGCGAGGATGAATTCCGCCGCTGCTTCTCCGAGCAGGCGTTGCCTTACGCCGAACAACTGAAGTGCCCGCGAATCCACGCCATGGCCGGCCTGCTGCCCGACGGTGCCGATCGGGCGCTTCATCAGGCCACCTACCTCGCCAACCTCGAATGGGCAGCGAAACAGGCTTCATTTTCCGGCATCGACATCTTGATCGAGCCCATCAACACCCGCGATATCCCCGGCTTCTTTCTCAACCGACAGGATCATGCTCACCAGGTGATCGAAGAAGTGGGGGCCGACAACCTGAAGGTGCAGATGGATCTGTATCACTGCCAGATCGTCGAGGGCGACCTGGCGATGAAGGTCCGCCGCTACCTGCCGAACGGGCGAGTCGGCCATTTCCAGATCGCCGGCGCGCCCGAGCGGCACGAACCGGATCTCGGCGAAATCAATCATCCCTACCTGTTCAATCTGCTCGATGAACTCGGCTACGACGGCTGGATCGGGTGTGAATACCGTCCGCGCGCCGGCACCTCAGCTGGCCTTGGATGGTTTGCCGATTACCGCGCCACCCAGGGATGATGTCGAATCGCGCGTTTGGCAAGGAGAAATCGCCATGTTGCCTGCCCAGACCAACCTGATCAACGGCGAGCGTTGCGCCGCCGCAGGCGGATCGACCATCGATGTCATCGACCCGAGCAACGGCTCGCTGCTGACAACGCTGCCGCGCAGCGATTCGCGCGACATCGATGCTGCCGTCGCCGCGGCACGTGCGGCCTTCAAGGGCGCCTTCGGCCGCCTGACAGCAACCGAGCGTGGCCGCATTCTGATGCGCCTGTCTGCCCTCATCCTCGAGAACCAGGCCGAATTGGCCAAGTTGGAATGCCTGGATACCGGCAAGCCGATCCAGCAGGCCCGTGCTGACATCACCGCATGCGCTCGCTATTTCGAATACTACGGCGGTGCCGCCGACAAGCTGCACGGCGAGACCATTCCCTATGCCCAGGGCAGCACGGTGATCGCGATGCGGGTGCCCCACGGCGTGACCGGGCACATCATTCCGTGGAACTACCCGGCCCAGATTTTCGGGCGCTCGGTGGGCGGTGCGCTGGCCGCCGGCAATGCCTGCGTCGTCAAACCGGCCGAAGATGCCTGCCTGACGCCGCTGCGCATTGCCTCATTGGCGTTGGACGCCGGATTGCCAGCCGGCGCGCTGAACATGGTCTGTGGCCTTGGCGTGGAGGCTGGCGCTGCGTTGGCCGCCCATGTCGGCATCAATCACATGTCGTTCACCGGTTCGCCGACGACGGGAACCTCGGTCGCCCAGGCTGCGGCTCAGAACCACGTGCCGGTGACGCTGGAACTCGGCGGCAAATCGCCGCAAATCCTGTTCGCCGACGCCGATCTCGACGCCGCGCTGCCGGTGGTGATCAACGCGATCGTGCAGAACGCCGGCCAGACCTGCGCCGCCGGCAGCCGGGTGCTGATCGAGCGCGCCATCCATCGCCAGGTGATGGATCTGCTGAAACAGCGCTTCGAGGCTCTGCAAACCGGGCCGGGCATGGACGGGTTGGATTGCGGGCCGCTGATCAACCGACGGCAACTGGAGCGGGTCACCACGATGGTCGACTCAGCGCGACGGGATGGCGTGTCGATCGTTGCCCGCGCCAGCCTGGCATCGAACGCCCCGGCAAACGGCTTCTTCTTTCCACCGATGCTGCTCGATCGTGTCCCCGCCGACCATGCAATCGCCCAGCAGGAGGTGTTCGGCCCGGTGCTGGCCGCGTTCACCTTCACCGACGAAGACGAAGCGGCCGACCTGGCCAACGCAACGCCTTACGGATTGACCGCAGCGGTCTGGACGCGCGACGGCGCCCGCGCCCTGCGGATGGCGCGTCGCATCGATGCCGGTCAGGTCTTCATCAACAACTACGGCGCCGGCGGCGGCATTGAATTGCCATTCGGCGGCATGAAACACTCCGGCTATGGGCGCGAGAAGGCGTTCGAGGGCTTGCGCAGTTTCACGACGATCAAGACGATCGCCATCCAGCACGGCTGAGGCCGCAACCCACCTGGATGGCCGACCCTCAACGCCTCAGGCCTTCGCGAGTTTTTCGGCCAGTTTGTCGACCTCGGCGCGAATTTCGCGCAGCGCGGCCGATGTATCAACGGTGGCGCTGATCGCCTTCTGGCACGATGGGCAAGACAACAGCATGCAGTTGAAAGCCAGGCCGACGGGCAGTTTGCCCTCCATCGGGTTGATGGTCAGTTCGGTGACGGGTTTGTCGCAATGCGGGCAGACAGCCATGTCGATCTCCTGAAGTTGGAAACAAGGGCGGCGCTGGAAAACTTCCTGCGAATGCGACATCGTCGCTCCAGCGATGCTGCCCAAGTATGTGCGGTTTTCCACCTTCGCTCAACTTCCAACTTCCGACGCGGCCCGGCAACGTGAGATGCTGCGCAGTACCCTACGTGGATTTTGGTCGAAACGGCTTCAGCCGCGCTTCCATGGACGCGCGCCCTCGCCGCAGAACCGCGGGTAAGCCTCGTTTGATCCAGCGTGGCAAGCCCCCGACAATCCGGCAGTTTCTGCATACCCGAAAGAATCTTCCGCGAACCCGTGAAGACAGCATCATCACCCGCAAGCAGGCGTCGGCTCCGACTGCTTTCGACGAACGTCGGACGGCTGGCGCTGATCGTCGCCTGCCATGCCGGCACCCTGGCGCTTGCACAGGATCAGCTTTCCCAAAGTCCAGAAGCGAACTGGACCAACTCGATCGGCATGAGCTTCGTCAAACTTCCGGCGGGTGAATTCATGATGGGCAGCGAAGAGAACACGGCGGATCTCGAGCGCGACTACCCGCAACTCGAGCCGAGCCGTTTCAACAAGCTTGGTGACGAGGCGCCGGTCCATCGGGTTCGGATCAGCCAAGCGTTCTGGCTTGGCAAACACGAGGTGACCGTGGCTCAGTTCAGACGCTTCATCGAGCTGTCGTCGCACGTGCCGGAATCGATCACCGACGGCACAGGAGGCTATGGGTTCGATGCCAAAAGCGCGCGGGCACCACTGGCCGAAGGCGACGCATTCGCCGGCCGCGATCGACGCTGGTCTTGGAAGGATCCGGGATTTGCGCAAGGCGACTCACACCCTGTCGTCAACGTCAGCTGGAACGATGCCGTGGCCATGGCCCGATGGCTCAGCCAATACGAAGGCAAGGTCTATCGTCTGCCGAGCGAGGCGGAATGGGAATATGCCTGTCGGGCCGGCAGCCGTTCGCGCTATTCATCCGGTGACGCGCCGGAAAGCTTGAGTGCACAGGCCAACCTGTTCGATCAGGACTCGGCAACAAACTGGCCGCGCTGGGCCAAACAGGCCTTGCCGTTTCACGACGGCTGGGCATTTACAGCACCAGTCGGCAGCTTCGCGGCCAACGCTTTCGGCGTGCACGACATGCATGGCAACGTGTGGGAATGGGTCGCCGATTTTCACGCCGACGACTACTACCAGCGATCACCGGTCGACGATCCGCGCGGGCCAGAAGAGGGTGACCTTCGCGTGCGTCGCGGCGGCTCGTGGCACAGCTGGGCGTTCTACGCTCGGTGCAGCTATCGCAACTGGAATACGCCGAGCAGCCGCTATACGTTGGTCGGCTTTCGATTGCTGCTGGAAGCGGATCATCCGGCGTTGACGGTTCAGGAGTGACCCCTGACCGCCACTTTTCCTGGCTACTTGATCTCCTTGCTTGCATTGAAACACTCAGCAAGCGATACGTTTTTCGGGGCAAGGTCAATTCCGCGCCCACCTGCACAACTTCTTCCATCGCTCCGTCGAATGGCTACGCGCTGCTTGTCCGCGACTTCACACGGCGGTGGGGCGGGCGGATATGGAGCAGCCGCCTCCGCAGATCCGATTGTGGTGTGCGAAGTTCGCCCCCGACACGAGCCAGTCTGAAAATCTGACATTCATCGAGCCTGCCGCAGCAGGCGCTGCACCTGGTCGAGCAGATCGACGCCGTCGACGGGTTTGACCACATGAAGGTCAAAGCCGGCCTCGCGGCTGCGCACGTGATCCTGCGCAGCGCCATAGCCCGTGATCGCCACCAGGACCGTGTTGGCGATCCGCGTTTCCATGCGGCGCATCCGCCTGGCCACCTCGAGGCCGTCAAGGCCGGGCAGGCCGATGTCGATCAGCGCGACGTCGAAGGCCCCGGCGATTGCGCGGTCCAGGGCCTGCGGCCCGTCTACGGCCTCGGTCACCCGGTGCCCTGCGCCTTCTAGCACTTGGCGCAGCATCGTCCGACCGTCGTCGTTGTCGTCGACCAGTAGCACGTCGAGTCGCTGCACTGCACAGGCGCTGGCCGGCAGCGTTGCTGGCTCGATGCCCGACATCGGCTCAATGCGAGGCAGTGTCAGCGTGAACGTGCTGCCTTGTCCTTCGCCGTCGCTGTGTGCATCGAGTCGCCCGTCGTGCAGCTCGGCGAGGCGGTGCGCGAGCGTGAGCCCGATGCCCAGGCCGCCCTGTGACCGCGCCGCGCCGCGCTCGCCTTGCACGAAGATGTCGAACACGCGGGGCAACAGCCCGGGCGCCATGCCGACGCCTTCGTCGCGCACGGTGAGCAGCACGTGGTCGGCGGCGCGTGCAAGCATCAAATGGATGGCACCGCCGTCGGGCGAGTAGCGCACCGCATTGCTCAGCAGGTTGGTGACGATCTGCTCGAGACGCGTGTCGTCGCCCGACACCCAGGCCGCCTCTAGCCGCAGATCGAGCCGGTGCCTGGGCGAACTGCCGACGACCTGCATCGCCACCCGCTGCACCAGTGCGGCGAAGTCGAGCGGCCGCCGATCGAGCTCGATCTTGCCTCGGCTGACCCGGCTGGCGTCGAGCAGGTCGTCGACCAGCTTGGTCAGATGCGCAGTCTGCCGCTGCAGCACACCCTGCGCCACGGTCGCGGAGGCGCCTTCGGGTCGCATGCGCAGCACCTGCGCTGCGGTGGTCATCGCGCTCAGGGGATTGCGCAGTTCATGGCCGAGCATGGCCAGGAACTCGTCCTTGGCACGGTTGGCGCCCTCGGCTTCAGAGCGTGCCCGGCCGAGCGCGTGCATGGCTTGGGCCGCATCGTCCAGAGCCTGCTGCAGTTCGCGCAACTCCCGCATGGCCAGGCTCGCCCGGCCGGGGGCGTCGTCGCCGGGCAGTGCCACGTCTGCGGGCGCAGGTTGTTCTTCGGAGGGCGGCAGACTCGGGGCTTCGGGCTGCGTGTGCTGCGGTGACGCGCTGTA
>JBBRID010000027.1:0-16881 GCA_038221635.1 Burkholderiales bacterium | reverse complement strand
AGGGCAATCGGCTGACCAGAAAAGTGCCGGCCTGATTGGTCAGCAGGTCGATCAAAATCGGTTGGCCGGTATCGACCACATGGGCCATCAGCGTATTGGGGACAACGTCCTCGACGCGGCGGCCGACGAAGTCGGCCTCGGCATGACCGAGCGCCGGCAGAAACTGCTTGTAGCCGTCGCTGATCCAGACGATGCGGTGCTGGCGGTCGACGACCATTGTGCCCATCGCGCTTCGGGCAAAGGCGTCGAACATGTTCTGTGCGGCCAGCTTCAACACCGCATCACCGTCGAAATTGTCAGGAAACACGATTTGTGTCCGGAAACCGCACACTGTAGGTTGACTTGCCGCAGGAACTTCCCGTGGTTTCCCGCAATTGCGCAATCGCAATTGAAAAGGGCCGGATCAGTGACGATCCAGCCCCTTCAGCGGCTTCAGGCTGCGCTCAGCTGTAGCGCTTGAATTCGCCGGACTCGACTTTGGCCAGGAACTTGTTCAGTTCCGCCTTGACGACCGGCATCAGGAAATACAGCCCGATGATGTTGAAAATGCCCATCGCGAAAATCGCCGCATCGGAGAAGTCGATCACCGCGCTGAAGCCGATCGAGCTGCCGATCACGACGAAGACGCAGAACATGATCTTGTAGATCATCTCGTTCGTGGCACCCTCGCCGAACAGATAAGTCCAACCTTTTAGGCCGTAATACGACCACGAAATCATCGTCGACACGGCAAACATCAATACCGCCAGCGCAAGGGGGTAACGGAACCAGTCGAAGGTAGCCTGGAACGATGCCGCCGTCAGCCCGACGCCGGTCAAACCATCGGGTTTCGGATAGGGACCGGTATTCAGGCCGGCGATGGTGATCACCAGCGCGGTCATCGTGCAGATCACGACCGTGTCGATGAACGGTTCGAGCAGCGAGACCAGGCCTTCGGTGATCGGCTCATTGGTCTTGACCGCCGAGTGGGCAATCGCAGCTGAACCGACACCCGCTTCGTTCGAGAAGGTGGCGCGTTTCAGGCCCTGGATCAGCGCGCCGATGAAGCCACCAGCGACGCCTTCGGCAGAGAAGGCGCCGTTGAAGATCGCTGCAAACGCCGGCCCGACCTGGTTCAGGTTCATCACGATGACGACGATCGCCATGCCGAGGTAAAGCACGGCCATTACCGGAACCAGCTTCTCCGTGACGGTGGCGATCTTCGGCATGCCGCCGACGATGACCGAAAACACGAAGGCCGCCAGGATCAGGCCAGTGACCCAACCATAGCCATCAGGCAAGCCGAAGGTTTGCACGATCATGGCATTGGCCTGGTTGCCCTGGAACATGTTGCCGCCGCCGAGGGCGCCAAGAATCACCATCACCGAGAACAGCACCGCCAGCACCTTGCCCAATCCGGCGTAACCGCGCTCGGCCAATCCACGGCTCAGGTAGTACATTGGCCCGCCCGAAATTGCGCCCGAAGGCAGAACGGTCCGGTACTTGACACCGAGCGTGCACTCGGTGAATTTCGACGCCATGCCGAGCAGGCCGACAATGATCATCCAGAAAGTCGCGCCAGGTCCGCCGATGGCCAATGCGGCACCCACGCCGGCAATGTTGCCGAGCCCGACGGTGCCGGACAAGGCGGTGGCCAGCGCCTGGAAGTGCGAGACCTCACCGTCATGTTTGTTCGACGGATCGGTGTAACGACCGCGAACGATATCGGTCGCCAACTTGAATTTCCGAAACTGCAGAAATCCGAAATACAGCGTGAAAATCAATGCGGCAAGCAGCAGCCAGCCGGCAATCAACGGGAACGCCGTGCCGCTGACTGGGACCGAGGTAAAGATGAGCGCGGCAAACCAGCCCAGATAATCATTGAAAAAGGTGTCGACCGCAGCATCGAATCCCTGGGCAGTCGCAGCAGATGCCCAAAAGGAAGAGGTTGCAAATGCGACAAATGACTTCGGTATGGTACGAAACTTCATCGAAATCTTCTCCTTGATCTTTCACTGTCGAGGTGTGAAACCGCTGGAGACGGACAGGATCGACCGCCGGCAAAAACCCTCCACTGATTCGTTGATGGGCTCGTGCATGCACCCCCGAAATATGCACACGAATCCCCCCACCCGAAACTCGCGAATGCGAACTTCTGATTTCGATGATAACCGGCTCGATTCTCGGCCAACGCGACAGCTTGAATCACTTGCAGCGAGCGATTCAATCCAGAAGCCGGAGTTTGGCGGCGCTGTGTCGTCGATCACGTACGTTTTGACACAGAGTCTGCGGGGGGTCCGTGCGGGTCGGCACCGGCTATCAAGCCGAGCGGGCTGCCGATAAGATTGCGGCCACAAGGCGGTGACAAGGTTTGTGGGCAGCGCTCGCGCTGACCCGCAGCGAAGCCGTTACGAGACGATGAACAACTGGGGAGATCCGCTTGCTCGATGAATTGCGCCAGGTCGCTCGCCGGGCCAGCAACGAGCGCGCGACGCGCAAACTGCTGAGCGACTGCCGCAGCCTGTTGTCCGAACGCGGCGAGGCCAACAGCGTCGCGATCGCCGCCAACCTGGTGCAGCGCCTGACGACGTTGCCGGACGACCAGGAATTGTTGTTCTTCGAGAGCCTGGCGCGCGATTTCAGCCCCGATCCGGCGGCCGTTCTGGCGGCCGCCAAGGCCTACGCGGCGGAACCGGTTGCACAAACCCAGATGGAACTGACGGCTTTGGCCGAGCCGCTGCGTCAGGAATTGTTCCGGCGCATCAATCGCGCACCCGGCGGCACCGCGGCGCTGTTGCAGTTCAGGCGCGCACTGCTGGGCCGCCTTCGGACCCAAAAGCAGCTTCGCGCCGTTGAGGCCGATCTGTTCCACCTGTTGTCGAGTTGGTTCAATCCCGGCTTTTTGCAGATGCGCAAGGTCGACTGGAATTCCCCGGCGCGCCTGCTGGAAAAGGTGATCCGGCACGAGGCGGTGCATGAAGTCGACGGCTGGGACGACTTGCGGCGGCGCCTCGAGCCCGACCGCCGGCTGTTCGCCTTCTTCCACCCGCAACTGCCCGATGAACCGCTGATCTTCGTCGAGGTGGCGCTGCTGCCGGACATGCCGCCGGCCATTGCGCCGTTGATCAACAAAACGGCAAAGGCGCTGCCGATCGATCAGTCGAAGGTGGCGGCCTTTTATTCGATCAGCAATTGCGAGCCGGGTTTGCGCGGCGTCTCGCTCGGCAACTTTCTGATCAAGCGGGTGGCCGAGCACCTGAAGACCGAGTTGCCGCAGATCCGTACGTTCTGCACCTTGTCGCCAATTCCAGGATTTGCCGCCTGGCTGGCCGCGAATCCGGATCTCGAAAAGCTGCCAAGCCTCAAGCGAGGCGCCGGTGTCCAGTTAATGGCCGCTAGAGAACGCCTGCAAGAGGCTGCCGGCAAGGATTTTTCGGGTCTCAACAGCGCTGCCGGGCTGGAAAAGATCGGCGTGGAAGGAGAGGCCGCGTTGCTGGCGCTGTGCAGTGCCTACCTGACCTGCGTCTCGCCAACCCCCGATGGCGACCCGGTGGCGCGGTTCCACCTCGACAACGGGGCCCGCCTCGAGCGTTTGAATCCACGTGGCAACCTGTCGCGCAAGGGCATCAAGCAAAGTTACGGCCTGATGGTCAATTACCTGTACGACCTGTCTCGCATCGAAACCAGCCACGAGAAATTCGTCGAGGGTGAAGTCGCCCACTCGCGCGCGATAGCCGCCTTGATCCGATGACTTTTTCTCCCGAGCCGGCTTCACCTGCCTCGAACCGCTCACCAACAAGCGAAGGCCGCCCTGCGAACATCGATTCACAACTGCCCGGCCTCGCAACCTGATCCGCAGCATGTCCAACATTTCACCTGCAACAACGATGCCCAACTCCGCGTCGTCGGCCAACGCCAACCTGTTCGTCGCGCTGCGCAATGGCTTCTCAGTCGACCAGGACACCATCGCGATCGAGACCGCCGACGGTGACCAGCCCCTGCTCTACACCTGGCGCGATCTGGAGCGGGCGAGTGGCCGGCTGGCCAATCTGCTGGAGTCGCTCGAACTGCCGGCGGGCGCGCGGATCGCCGTGCAGACCGAAAAATCGGTCGAGGCATTGCTGCTGTATCTGGCTGTGCTGCGCGCCGGCTTTGTCTATCTGCCGCTGAACACCGCCTACCAGAGCAGCGAGATCGAATACTTCATCGGCAATGCCAAACCGGGCGTTGTCGTTTGCTCGGGCAAGAATTTCGGCTGGGTCAGCAAGATTGCGTTCAAAGCCGGCACCACACATGTCTTCACACTCAACGACGACCGCAGCGGCTCGCTGCTCGAACGCGCGGCAGTGCACGGCGACGAGCATCAGCCGGCGCACCGAGGGCAGGAGGATCTGGCGGCGATCCTGTACACCAGCGGCACCACCGGCCGCAGCAAGGGCGCGATGTTGAGCCATGGCAACCTGATGTCGAATGCGCTGACCTTGAAGGACTACTGGGGCTGGCGCAGCGGCGACGTGCTGATCCACGCGTTGCCGGTTTTCCATGTGCATGGCCTGTTCGTCGCGTCGCACGGTGCCTTGCTTAACGGCAGCAAGATGATCTGGTTCTCGAAGTTCGATTCACGCAAGGTGGTCGAGCGCCTGCCCGAAGCCAGCGTCTTCATGGGCGTGCCCACCCTGTACGTGCGCCTGCTCGCCGAGCCCGGCCTGAGCCGCGAAGCGTGCCTCAACATGCGCTTGTTCATCGCCGGCTCGGCGCCTTTGCTGATCGAGACCTTCCGCGAATTCGAGCAGCGCACCGGCCACACCATTCTCGAGCGTTATGGCATGAGTGAAACGGTGATGCTGAGCTCAAACCCCTACCGCACAGAAGACGGCGAACGGCGCGGCGGCACGGTCGGCTTCCCCTTGCCCGGCGTCGGCATTCGGGTGCGCGGCGAAACCGGCGAATTGCGCACGGATGGCGACATCGGCGGCATCGAAGTCAGCGGCCCGAACGTTTTCAAGGGCTACTGGCGCATGCCCGAGAAGACGCGCGAAGAATTCACCGACGACGGCTGGTTCAAGACCGGCGATGTCGGGCGCATCGACGAGCGCGGCTACGTGCACATCGTCGGCCGCAGCAAGGACCTGATCATCACTGGAGGCTACAACGTCTACCCGGCCGAGATCGAGGGCTACCTGAACGAGATGGACGGCGTGGCCGAAAGCGCGGTGGTCGGTGCACCACATCCCGACTTCGGCGAAGCGGTGGTGGCGGTCGTCGTCGCCAAGTCTGGCGCTGCGCCCGATTCGGCCGGCCTGATTGCGCAGCTCAAATCGAAGATCGCCAACTTCAAGGTGCCCAAACACCTGTTCGTCGTTGACGACCTGCCGCGCAACACGATGGGCAAGGTGCAGAAGAACCTGCTGCGCGAGCAGCACAAGGGGTTGTTCGGCGGGGGGTGATCGGGAGGCTGGTGAACAGTCGACCGGAGATCAAGCCCGACCGGACTTTTTAAAGCAAATGCTTGCCAAGACGCTGAACAGGAAATCTGAGAATGCTCACCGGTGAACTCCGCAGCCAAATCGACGCCATCTGGAACGCCTTCTGGACTGGCGGCATCTCCAACCCGTTGGAGGTGATGGAACAAATCACCTACCTCCTCTTCATCCGACGTCTCGACGACGCCCACACGCTCGAGGAAAGCAAGGCGCTGCTGAAGCAGGCGATCGCTAACCGCATCGTCGAGGGTCAGGACGAGAGAGGTAGGGACTTCAACGACCTGCGCTGGTCACGCTTAAAGAACTTCGCACCCGCAGAGATGTTCACCGTGGTGGGCGAGCACGTGTTTCCCTTCCTGCGGACCGGGCTGAACAAGGGCGCGAATGGCGATGCGGTGTCCACCTACGCCCACCACATGAAGGATGCCCGCTTCACGATCCCCACGCCGGGCCTGCTGGCCAAGGTGGTGGACATGCTCGACCACGTGCCGATGGACGACCGCGACACCAAGGGCGATGTCTACGAGTACATGCTCGGCAAGATTGCCAGCGCCGGGCAGAACGGCCAGTTCCGCACACCGCGCCACATCATCAAGCTCATGGTGGAGATGACTGCGCCGACGCCGAAAGACACCCTCTGCGACCCGGCCAGCGGCACCTGCGGCTTTCTGGTGTCGGCCGGCGAGTACCTGCGCGAGAAACATCCCCAGCTGTTCCAGGCCGAACGGGCGCGCGCGCACTTCCACCACGGCATGGTCCACGGCTCCGACTTCGCCAACACCATGCTGCGCATCGGCAGCATGAACATGGCGCTGCACGGCGTCGACAACCCGGACATCCGTTACAAGGATTCGCTGGCGCAGGACCACGCGGGCGACGAAGAGAAGTACTCGCTGATCTTGGCCAACCCACCGTTCGCCGGCAGCCTGGACTATGAGAACAAGCATTCCGGCCTTTGATCTCGGAACGCCAGCCGTAACCCTTGGGTCCGCCATTGGTTCACCGAAGCAAGTGGTCGAGCCTCGGGACGTACTGCTTTCCAAGATAGTCCCCCACATTCGCCGCACCTGGAGGTGCTCACGCAAGCGGTCTTCATCGACATGTTGGCGATCCGGCGTCGAACCCCAAGGGCTGGCCGGATGCCGGCTTGGGCAATGCCGTTGAACTCATGCAGTACGGGCCTCGGTTCTATGACGAGGCCTACTCGTCCGATGGAATTCGGATCGCCCGAATCACTGATCTGTCCGATGCCGGTGATCTCGACTTTGATTCGATGCCACGAATGACAGTGACGGACGAAGTCCTTGCTCAGTGTGCCTTGCATCCGGGTGACGTGATCTTTGCCCGCACAGGAGCTACTGTCGGAAAGGTGGCGCTATATCGCGAAGGGAGTCCCCCATGCATTCCCGGTGCCTACTTCATTCGAATGAAATTTAAGAGCGACTTTCTGCCTGAGTACGTCTCGGCCCTGTTGAGATGCAAATCGATTCGAAAGATGGTCGCATCTCTGTCTCGACAGGCTACGCAACAGAATTTCAGCGGGCCAGGACTTCGGCGACTGCCATTGCCTGCTCCTCCAATCGAGCTACAAAGATCCTTCGCGATACGCATCCAATCCATCAGACGGATCGAAACCACCCATCGAGCAGCCCTCACCGAACTCGACGCCCTGTTCGCCTCCCTCCAACATCGCGCCTTCACTGGCCAACTTTCGTAACCAGACTCGTTTCGGCTGCAGACGCTTGCGCCGCTATATCCAAACGGATATATTTCGAAGCCATGAAGCCGATCACCTTCCTCGGCAGTTCGCTGAAGGCCTTGCGCGCCTTCCCGGACGCGGCGCGGCAGGACGCCGGTTTTCAGTTGGACTTGGTGCAGCGCGGGCAGCAGCCCGATGATTTCAAGCCCGTGCCCGCCGTGGGTGCCGGCTGATATAGAGATTGCAGCGCGTCGTTACCGTAAGCTGAGTGAACTGCGCGAACTGGAAAAGGGCCGACCATGAAACAGCAAGCTCAAACCTTTGCCAGCGTGTTCGACGCACTGGCCGACACGCCACAGGACGCTGCCAACATGCGGGCGCGCGCCGAACTGGCGCAGGCGCTGGCGGCATTGGTGCTTGCGAATGGCTGGACGCAAGCCGAAGCCGCGTTGCGCTGCGGTGTCACTCAGCCGCGTATGAATGACCTGCTGCGGGGCCGAATCAGCCGGTTTTCGCTGGATGCCCTGGTCAACATGGCCGTAGCTTGCGGCCAGCGTGTGCGCATGGCGTTGGAGGCGGCTTGATGGGCCATGCCGGTATGCGGCCGTCTGCGTCGCCAGCATTGGATGCGCCGGGCGCGACTCGCGTATGAGCAACTTCGACTTCCTGCTGGCGGAGTGGCCGTTGCTGCATGAATCGGCCACGCGGGCCGAGAGCAGCGTTCACACCGACCCCCGTGCAGCTTGCTTCTACGCACGCCGCACGCTCGAAATCGCAGTCGCCTGGCTCTACAAGCACGAGCGCGGCTTGCGCCTGCCGTACCAGGACAATCTGAGCGCGCTGATTCACGAACCCAGCTTCGGTCAGACCGTGGGCCAGGCGGTTTTCACGAAGTGCAAGCTGATCTAGGAACTGGGCAACCAGGCGGTGCACAGCGCGCGCAAGGTGCTGCCAGCCGATGCCCAGGGTGCCACGCGCGAGTTATTCCACATCTGTTACTGGTTGGCGCGTACCTACGGGCAGCGGTCGCGCCCCGAGCCTGGTCTGGCGTTCAATCCGGCGCTGTTGGCCAAGCCGGTTGCTGCGGCCCTGGCTGCGCCGCAGCAGACGCAGGAGCAGCTGCAAAAACTGGAAGCGCAGCTGCGCGAGCGCGACGAGAAGTTATCGATCCTGCTGGGCACGCACGCGGCCCAAAGCGAGGCGCTGAACGCCCAGCTGGCGCAGCTGCGCAGCGAAGTGTCCGCCGCGAAGAAGGCCAACGCCGCTCAACCAGACACCCACGATTACTCCGAAGCCGAGACGCGCAAGGCCTACATCGACCTGCTGCTGAAGGAAGCCGGTTGGACGCTGGACCCGACGAAGAACTTCGAGGTCGAGGTGAGCGGCATGCCGGGTGCCGACGGGAAGGCCGAGGGCAAGGGCTATGTGGACTATGTGCTTTGGGGCGACGACGGCAAGCCGCTCGCCCTGGTCGAGGCCAAGCGCACGACGAAGAGCGCGACGGTCGGCCAGCAGCAGGCCAAGCTGTACGCGGATTGCCTGGAGAAGCAGTACGGCCAGCGGCCTTTCATCTTCTATTCGAACGGCTACGAGCATTGGATCTGGGACGACGCATGCTACGCGCCACGCTCGTTGCAGGGCTTCTTCAAGAAGCCAGAACTGGAGCTGCTGGTGCAACGCCGCGCCAGCCGCAAGAAGCTGGCTGAGACCGTGATCAATGGCAACATCATCGAGCGCTACTACCAGCACCGGGCCGTGCGCCGCGTGGGCGCGTCGTTCGAAGCCGACCATCAGCGCAAGTCGCTGCTGGTGATGGCCACCGGTGCCGGCAAGACACGCACCGTCATCGCGCTGGCCGACCTGCTGATGCGCGCCAACTGGGCCAAGCGTGTGCTGTTTCTGGCCGACCGGGTCGCGCTGGTGCGACAAGCGGTGAATGCGTTCAAGGCGCATCTGTCGGATTCGGCGCCGGTCAACCTGGTCACCGACAAACACACCGAGGGCCGCGTGTTCGTCTCGACCTATCCGACGATGATGGGCCTCATCGACGAGGCTTTCGACGGGCAGAAGCGCTTCGGCGTCGGCCACTTCGACCTCATCGTCATCGACGAGGCGCACCGTTCGGTCTACCAGAAGTATCGGGCCATCTTCGACTACTTCGACTCGCTGCTGGTTGGCCTGACGGCCACACCGAAAGACGAAATCGACAAGAACACCTACGGGCTGTTCGACCTCGAGACCGGGATGCCGACCGACGCGTACGGCCTGGACGAGGCGGTGGCCGACGGCCACCTGGTGCCGCCGGTGGCGATCTCGGTTTCGCTGAAGTTTCAGCGCCAAGGCATCCGCTATGACGACCTGTCGGAAGACGAGAAGGAGCAGTGGGACGCGCTTGAATGGAGCGAGGATGGCGCAGTACCCACCGAGGTGGACCCAACCGAGCTGAACAAGTGGCTGTTCAACAAGGACACGGTCGACAAGGCACTGGAGCTGCTGATGACGCAGGGCCAGAAGGTGGCCGGCGGTGACCGGCTGGGCAAGACCATCGTGTTCGCGAAGAACAACGACCACGCCGACTCCATCGCCGACCGATTCAACATCAGATACCCGCACTACAAGGGCCACTTCGCACGCGTCGTGACCTACAAGACCGACTACGCGCAAACGATCATCGACGACTTCTCTGCCAAGGAGAAGATGCCGCACATCGCCATATCGGTGGACATGCTCGATACCGGCATCGACGTGCCCGAGGTGGTGAACCTGGTGTTCTTCAAGGTGGTGCGCTCGAAGACCAAGTTCTGGCAAATGCTGGGCCGCGGCACCCGGTTGAGCAAAGACCTGTTCGGCCCCGGCAAAGACAAGCAGAACTTCTTCGTCTTCGACTTCTGCCAGAACCTCGAATTTTTCAGCCAGAACCCGGCGACCTCAGATGGCGCGACCACCGAGGCCCTGAGCACGCGGCTGTTCAAGGTCCGGCTAGAGATGATTGGCGAGTTGGACCAGCAACTCGAACGGGGTAAGCAAGCGGCTGACACGGCACCGAAACCATACGGCGGGCACCCGACCGTCGAGCAACTGCGCACCGATACCGCGGGGCTTCTGCATGCGAAAGTCGCAGCGATGAACCTCGACAACTTCGTCGTGCGGCCGCAGCGGCAGATGGTGGAGAAGTACGCGATGGCCGAGGCGTGGCAGACACTTTGCAGCGACCAGTTCGCCGAATTGGGTCATCGCCTCGCCGGACTTCCGTCCGAACTATCGGACGACGACGAAGAGGCCAAACGCTTCGACATGCTGTTGCTTCGGGCTCAACTGGCCATCCTTCAGGCCAGGCCTGATTTCGCCGGACTGCGGGAGAAGATCCAGGCGATTGCAAGCGCGCTGGAGGAGCAGGAAGCCATCCCGGCCATCAAGGCGGAGATGCCCCTGATTCAGGCCATCGCAAGCGACGAGTGGCGGGACGACGTGACGGTTTCGATGCTGGAAACCGTTCGGCGCCGCTTGCGCGCCCCCGTCAAGCTGATTCCGAAGGGGCAGAAGTCGGTCGTCTACAGCGACTTCGAGGACGAACTCGGCGAGACCACCACGGTCGATCTGCCCCAGGTGACTGCGGGCCTGAACATGGGCAAGTTCCGCGACAAGGCGCGTCAGTTTCTGAAGGCGCACGCGTCGCACGTCTCGCTGCAGCGACTCCGACGAAACCAGCAGCTCACTGCGACAGACCTGCTCGAGCTGGAGCGGATGCTGGTCGAAGCGGGCGGTAGCCCATCGCTGATCGACGAGGCCAAGGCAAGGAGCCAAGGGCTTGGCCTGTTCATCCGATCTCTGGTTGGCCTGGAGCGCGAAGCGGCGATGCAGGCGTTCAGCAATTTCATTCAAGGCACGGACCTCCACACCGGAGCAGATTGAATTCATCAACCTGGTGGTTCAGGAGCTGACGCTGGCGGGCGTGATGGAAGCCGATCGGCTATTCCAATCCCCGTTCACCGACTACCATGCCCAAGGCCCATTGGGCGTGTTCCCACCGGCCACCGTGACGGCCATGGTCGAGGTGCTGGCCGATATCAAACGGCACGCTATGGGGTAGTCCGGGTTCTTTGGCCGGGCACGGTGGCGCGTCATCGAAACAAACCCTGTCGCTGGTTCGCGCGGGGTGTCCTGACCTGTTCTGCGGAAGTAAAGGAAGGAGCCGTGGCCGTTCAGGCCAGGCGGGGGGACATGGAGCAGAACAGGGCAGGACATCCCGATGCGCGCTCGGTCATCGCGTGCAGCCAGCGCCCGCGCACCCAAGCGAAGAGAGCCACTAAGCCACCCGCGCCAGCGTCTGCACGTATTCATGCTGCGCCGTGTGAATCGTCGAGATGCGGTATTCCACCGGCTTGTCACCAAAGCTCAGCGCAGTACGACGCACCTCGATCATCGGGGTTCGCAAGGCGACGCCAAGCAGCCGTGAAGTCGCCAGATCGGTGGAGACGGCGCGTGCGCGTTCGACGGCGCGCACGACGGTGATCGCAAACTCGTCCTGATACAGCTTGTAGATCGTGCCCGGGCGGTCGCGCCAGCGCCGTTCGGTCAGACCCTTGAACAGCGAGGCCGGAATGGTGATGCGATCGAACACCACTGGGCGGCCCTGCAACAGCAGGCGGTTCTGCACCTGGAAGCAGGCTTCGCCGGCCCGACGCGCCAATGCTTCGGCGGCCACCTCGTCGAGTTTGCCACGTTCGAAACTAACCAACTCGACAAACGGCGCGTCGCGCAGCCCGTCGCTGCGTTCGACGTGAAAAAACTGGAACAGGAAGCGCTCGGTGCTGTGCGTCGCGACAAAGGTGCCACGGCCCTGGCGCCGCACCAGGATGTGCTCGGCGACCAGCTCGCCGACCGCCTGACGCAGCGTGCCGATCGAGACATTGAAAGCCCGCGCCAGATTGGTTTCGTTCACCAACGATTGCTCCGGATGCAGACGCCCATCCTCAACGGCCGCCAGCAGCGCACGCTTGACGGCACGGTACAGCGGCATGCCACCGCCATCGGGCGCAATGGGTGAAAACGAGGGGCGGGTCACAGGCATGGGGCGATTGTGATCGTGGGCACCAGCATCAATCAAGTCATCTAGATGACTTGATTGACATGATCATTCAGCGATCTAGGATGCGCAGCATTGCGGCCAGCGTGGCTGCGTGACAGGAGACTCAAGCAATGATTCATTTCGTGGTGCACGAAGAGGGCGACTCGGTCGGCACGGTCGTGGTCGAAGGCGTCAAGAGCGGCGACAAGCTCACCGGCTGGGTGATGGAGCAGGACACAACCTTGACGCTGCCGACGATCAGCGAAATTCCGATCGGCCACAAGATCGCGCTGCAGGACCTCAAGAAGGACGACACCGTGATGAAGTACGGCGTCGACATCGGGCGTGTCATCGCCCCGATCAAGGCTGGTGAACACCTGCACGTGCACAACGTCAAGACCAAGCGCTGGTAAGCACGGACCGGACTCCCCATTCAAAGAAATTCAAAGGAATTCAAAGGAAAGCAGATGATCAGCAAAGACACCACCTTCCTCGGCTACCGCCGGGAAAACGGCCGAGTCGGCGTGCGCAACCACGTCATCATTCTTCCGGTCGACGACATATCGAACGCCGCCTGTGAATCAGTCGCTAACAACATCAAGGGCACGATGGCGCTGCCTCACCCGTACGGCCGCCTGCAGTTCGGCGCCGACCTCGAGTTGCATTTCCGTACCCTGATCGGCACCGGCGCCAACCCAAACGTGGCTGCAGTGGTTGTGATCGGTATCGAGCCGGCCTGGACCAAGCTGGTGGCCGACGGCATCGCCAAGACCGGCAAGCCGGTGCAGAGCTTTTCGATCTCGCGCCACGGCGACCATGAGACGATCATGAGTGCGTCCAAAGCCGCCCGCGAGCTGCTCCAGGCGGCGTCGGAAAAGCAGCGCGAGGTGTGTCCTATCAGCGAACTGTGGGTGTCCACCAAATGCGGTGAGTCCGATACGACGTCGGGCTGCGGCGCCAACCCGACCGTCGGCAATGCCTTCGACAAGCTTTACGGCCTGGGCACGACGCTGTGCTTCGGCGAGACCAGCGAGCTGACTGGTGGCGAGCACCTGGTGGTCGAGCGCTGCAGAACGCCGGAAGTCGCGGAAGCATTCATGAAGATGTTCAACAGCTACCAGGACATGATCAATCGCTACAAGACATCCGATCTGTCGGACTCGCAGCCCACCAAGGGCAACATCGCCGGCGGCCTGACCACGATCGAAGAGAAGGCGCTGGGCAACATCCAGAAGATCGGCAAGAAGTGCCTGGTCGATGGCGTGCTTGATTACGCGGAGACGCCGTCCGGGCCGGGCCTGTGGTTCATGCAGTCGAGCTCGGCGGCGGCCGAGATGGTGACGCTGTGCGCCGCTGCGGGCTACGTGGTGCACTTCTTCCCGACCGGGCAGGGCAACATCGTCGGCAACCCGATCGTGCCGGTGATCAAGCTGTGCGCGAACCCGCGCACGGTGCGCACCATGGGTGAGCACGTCGACGTCGACACCTCGCCCCTGCTGCAGCGCGAGATGAACATGGATCAGGCCGGCGACAAGCTGCTGGACATGATGATCCGCACGGCCAATGGTCGGCTCACCGGTGCCGAGGCGCTGGGCCACCGGGAGTTCGTGCTGACTCGTCTGTACGAGAGCGCCTGACCGACAGCCAAGGGATGCGGCCTATTGGCTGAAACGCAACAAGCGTTTATACCGAGCGACCGCGAGCCTTCGGGCTCGACGGTTGCCAAACAATCCGGAGACTCACGATGAAATTTCGCCAGACCCTGATCGCGGCCGTTGCCACGACCCTTGCGATCGCCGCGCCGTTTGCACTTGCCGCGGGCTATCCCGACAAGACCGTCAACTACATCATCCCGTTCGGGCCGGGCGGTGAATCCGACGTCTCGGCGCGGCTGCAGGAACCGGTATTCAAGAAGCTCACCGGCCAGAGCCTGGCGATCCAGTACAAGGCCGGTGCGGGTGGCGCTGCGGGCTGGTCGCAACTCAACGGCATGACCGGCGACGGCTACACGGTGATGGGCACCAACCTGCCGCATATCGTGCTGCAGCCGTTACAGAAGGATGTCGGCTACAAGACCGACGACATCACCACCATCTACTGGTTTCACTACACGCCCGACGCGCTTCTGGTGCCGGCCGACAGCCCGCTCAAGACCCTGAAGGATTTTGTCGACGCGGCGAAAAAGGCACCGGGTGCGACCACACTGTCGGGCTCGGGTACCAACTCGGCCAACCACCTGGCGCAGCAGCAGTTCGACAAGATGGCGGGCATCAAGACGACCTACGTGCCCTTCGGTGGCACCGGCCCGTCGAATACCGCGTTGCTCGGCAAGCAGGTGTCGGGATCCTGGGGCTACACCAGCGTGCAGATGCAACTCGGAGACCAGGTCCGATGCCTCGCCGTGGCGATGGATAAACGCCATCCCGCCCTGCCCAACTGCCCAACCTTCAAGGAGCAGGGCTTCAACCTTGTCGGCGGCGCCTACCGTGGCGTTGCCGTCCCCAAGTCGACCCCGCCTGACGTGCAAGCCAAGCTGGCCGAGACGCTCGGCAAGATCAATGCCGATCCGGAGTTCATCCGCAAGATGGAAGAGGGCGGCTTCGCGATGCTGAACGTCGGTCCGGCACAGATGCCGGCCTTCATGGCGGAAGTGAAGGCGAGGTACGAAGGACTGGCCAAGGACATGGGCATCGTCAAGAAATAACGCAGCCGCCGACCGCACATGGGCAGTCTCGACTTTCTGCTGTCGGCGCTGACGCCGCTCAATCTGTTGCTGGCACTGGCTGGCGTTGTCGCCGGCACGGTGATCGGCGCCCTGCCCGGGCTGACGGCAACGATGGCGGTGGCCGTGCTGGTGCCGTTCACGTTCTCGATGGAACCGGCCTCGGCGCTGATCGCGCTGGGCGCCATCTACACCGGCGCGATCTACGGCGGCGCCTACGCGGCGATCCTGCTAAATACCCCGGGCACGCCGTCGTCCATCGCCACCACCTTCGACGGCTATCCGATGGCGCGCGGCGGGCGCGGCGACCTGGCCTTGACGCTCGCCTGCTTGTCCTCAGTGGTCGGTGGCCTGGTGGGCGCCGGCTTCCTGCTGCTGCTGGCGCCGCCGATGGCCACGGTGGCACTGAAGTTCGGGCCGGTCGAATATTTCTGGCTGGCGGTCTTCGGGCTCACGCTGATCGCCTCGCTCGGAGAAGGCAGCACGGTGAAGGGCCTGATCGGCGGCGGGCTTGGCCTGCTGCTGTCGATGGTTGGCGTCGCAGAAGTCGGCGGTGATGTTCGCTTCGTCGGCGATTCAAAAGCACTGCTCGGCGGCGTCGATGTGGTCTCGGCGCTGATCGGCTTGTATTGCATTCCAGTGCTGATCGAGTTGGTGGCCACGCCGGTTGCCCACCTCGAAGCAAGCAACCGCGTGGCGAGCTTCCGCCTCGGCGAAGCCATGGCCATCATCGGTCGTGCCAAATTGAACCTCGCCAGAAGTTCGCTGATCGGCACGGTGATCGGCATCCTGCCCGGTGCCGGCGGTTCCATCGCATCCCTGGTTGCCTACTCCGAAGCCAAGCGCACCTCGCCGCGCAGCGCCAACTTCGGCAAGGGCGAAGCCGATGGCGTGATCGCCACCGAATCGGCCAACAATGCGACGGTCGGCGGTGGCTTCATCCCGACCCTGGTTTTGGGCATCCCGGGCACGCCACCTGATGCGATCATTCTTGGCGCGTTGCTGGTACAAGGCATTCGCACCGGACCGACGCTGTTCACCCAACAAGGTCCGATCGTCTACACCTTCATCTGGGGGCTTATCCTGGCCACCTTGATCATGCTGCCGGTCGGGCTGTTGATCGGTCGCTTTGCCTTCAGCTCGATCGTCGCCATTCCCAAAGCTGTGCTGGTGCCTGGGGTTGCGCTGCTGACGGTGCTTGGCAGTTTTGCAGTCCACAACAACGTGCACGAAGTTCAGCAGATGGTGGTGCTGGGCGTGATCGCCTGGGTGCTTGGCCGCTTCGGCTTCAGCGCATCACCGATCGTGCTCGGCCTGATCCTCGGATCAATCGCCGAACGTGGCTTCGTGCAAGGCCACCTAATCGGCGGCGCCCGGGGCAACATCCTGGCCGAGTTCTTCGCGCGGCCGATCTCGGTGGCGATCATCGCCTTCATTCTGGTCGGCCTGTTGTGGCCATGGTGGACCGCGCGTCGCGCTCGCAAATTGGCGGCTGTGGCATGAGCGCGCCGGGCCGCTCCCAAGCGCTCACTCCGGAGCACGCAGTGCGCAGGGTCGTCCAGTGAGCACTCAATCCAGGCCCGATTGGCCGGGCGCCCTCGGCAGCGCGCTGGCGATTCTGATTGGTGGTGGCGCGATCTGGGCTGCGCGTGATTTTTCCGACCTCGGGGCCGTGTTTCCACGCACCATCGGCGCACTGATGATTGCGCTGGGGATCGCTCATATCGTCCTCACGGTGCTCGGACGTACTCGCCGTGGCGCGGCATTGGATGGCTCGTTGCCGCGCCGTGCTGGCGTTGCCGTGGTGATGCTGGTCTGGGCATTCGCGATCGGCCCGCTCGGCTTCCTGCCGAGCAGCGCGGCAGGCTGCGCCGCGTTGCTGGTGATCGCCAACCATGACCGCTGGACCAAGCGCACCGCGTTGATCTAC
>JBBRID010000026.1:0-17028 GCA_038221635.1 Burkholderiales bacterium | reverse complement strand
AGCCGGCGTGCGACAGACAAGACAGGAGCTCGGCATTTCACCTCCGAAGCGCGAGAGCGCCCCAATCAATCACTTTCGCCGAACCGATTTGCGCGGGTTGGCGCGACTTGCCACGCAGGCCACCGAAGGCGTGGCGCGAATTACCGAGGGCGTACACCAATCCGTCTGGAGCACATTGGGCGTCCACGGACGTGACCCGCAGCGAACCGGCGGGTTGACCGGCTTGGTCTATCGCAGCGTTGCAGGCATCACTCGTGGTGCCGGCTGGAGCGTCGACCAGCTACTTGCAAGGCTCGAATCCATCAGCGACGGCCTGGGCGAGCAGCCCGATTCAAAACAGCGATCGGCACTGATATCGGTCCTCAACGGTGTGATGGGCGATCGGCTTGCGGCGGACAACAGCCCGTTCGCCATCCGCATGAGCTTGCGGGTCGATGGCGTGGATCTCGATCCGCTGCAGCCCGAGGTGCCCGCCGTGCCTGCACGCAACAAGATCCTGCTGATGATTCACGGCTTGTGCATGAACGATCTGCAATGGCGTAGCAGCGAGGCGGCTGGCGCCTTCGATCACGGCCGAGTCGTGGCCGACGCGCTTGGTTACAACGCGATCTATCTGCGCTACAACAGCGGGCGGCATGTCTCCCACAACGGCAGTGAACTGGCCCACCGGCTCGAACAATTGCTGCAGAACTGGCCGGTGCCGGTCGACGAACTGAGTGTGCTGGCGCACAGCATGGGCGGCCTGGTGATTCGCAGCGCGATCCACCAGGCCGCAGAGCGTGCGCTGGCATGGCCGGCGCGTCTGAAACACGTCGTTTTTCTCGGCACGCCTCACCATGGTGCGCCGCTGGAGCGGGCCGGGCACGGCGTCGATCTGCTGTTGGCCAGCTCACGCTGGACGGCGCCGTTCGTTCGCCTGGCGGGCTTGCGAAGCGCCGGCATCACCGATCTTCGCCATGGCAATCTGCTCGAGCGGGACTGGCAACAAGGTGTGGGCATTGAACGTGGCGGCGACACCCGAGTGCCGCTGCCGTTGCCGCATGGAACGAGCTTCCACACCGTGGCGGCCACCACCGCTGCGCGCCGCGGCCCTCTGGCGGATCGTCTGAGCGGCGATGGCCTGGTGCCGCTGAACAGCGCGCTTGGACGGCACCGAGAGGCCAGGCATCGCCTCGTTTTTGCCGACGACTCGACCTGGATCAGCTACCGCACCGGCCATCTGGCCCTGTTGCGCCGGCCGGCTGTCACCGACAGGATCTTGCGCTGGCTCAGTGCCTGAGGCGGCAGCTGAGCCTGCGTTTCGACCACATCTCGACGGATTGCAACAGCCATCAATCGACCGGGTTCAAGAGCGGCACGCCAAGTTGCTGGAACAAGGCATTGGCTGCGGGCAGGTTCAGCCTGACCGTCGAGCTGGTGCGACCGACCGGGTTCTTGTATGCGAAATACACCTTGCCCCCGCGTTCGACGAAGACGCGCTCGAAGCCCGCGCGCAGCACCTGTTCGGGCATGCCGCTGAAGTGAAGTGCGCGTCCATCGCCGAGTGACTGATAGAACAGGGTTGAGCCGGCCGGCATCGTCGCCGTTCCGAGCAGGGTCAGATCGCCCGGGCCCCAATCTGAAAAGTTGACACCGCTGCTGCCGCCTGGAACAGCGCGCACCGTCTCGATCACGTTGCGCAGGCTTTGCCCGGATATGTCGACTGCGGTTTTGCGTCGAACGCCCTCTTCGAAATTGCCGCAATAGCCATATTCACCGAAGCCGGATCCGACGGGCGGTTGCTGCTCGCTGCGTGATCCGGTCGGACAGCCTACCCATGCACTGCCGCTCCAGTGCAGGTCGCCCGCGCGTGCTGGCGAGTTGTTGAATCCCCAGGTGGTCGTCTGGCCCGCGATGCGCTGGCTTGAGTGCTTGAGGGGGCGCGGAGAGACCGCGCGCGTGCCGTCACCCGCCCAGGAAGACTTGCAAGATGATGCCGGTGGCAATTGCTGCGAGCACGTAATCCGGCCCGGTCTGCACCCAGTGATAGCCACGTGGCGGTGCGCTCAGACGGTGGCCGCGCCAGTCGTTGACGACGTAGTAATGGTTACGATAGTGCTGCGGCAGGCGTGAGCCGCGGTAGAAATTGTGGTTCGGTCCTGCGCCGCGCCAGCCGTGCGGATTGCCGTAGACGACACGTGGCGGTGGGTGGTTCGGCGCATAGAACGGTCGAATCTGCGCATCATGGCGGCGTTCGTGCCTTCGATCGAAGCGTTCGTCACGGCGAACGTCACGGCGATCCTCGCGCCGGTCAGCGCGTTGTTCGCGTCGATCGTCGCGTCGCGAGTGCCGATCATCTTGTCGATCGGACCTGCTTTGCGCGCCCCGGTCGTGTTGCCGATCGTTGTGAAAGGCGCCCTGCGCCATTGCCGGGCCACCGATGCAGATCGAAATAGCCAGCGCGGCTGCGCTTGCTGAAAAGGTCTTCATGCCTGTCTCCTTGAATACAAACTGAATAGAAACGGGATCAGTCTGCACCGCAATCTGCCACGGTGGAATAGGAAGACTGCGTGTTTACCGAAGCATTACATTGGGACACGCCGCTGAAACCCGGCGGTCCCACGATGCTCGGTGGTTCGTTCAAGTGCCGTATAGCTGCTACCGGGCGGTTGGCCTGGTCTTACACTGCGATGGCGGCTTTATAGCCAAACTTCACGCAGACGGCCATGCAGGCAAGGCAGATCGAGATGCTGCAACGGATGCCGATATTCGGCGCAATCCGGGATGACGTGCTCTCTTTTTTGCTCGATCACGCAGAGCACCGACAGCTTTCGGGCGGGCAGGCATTTTTCCGCGAAGGCGACCCCGGCGATCGGATGTTCGTTCTCGAGAGCGGACGCGCGTCGGTCGTCAAGGGCTGGCAAGGCAGCGCGGTGCTATTGCACCACCTCGAGCCTGGCGACTGCTTTGGCGAGATGGCGCTGATGGACCTGTCCCCGCGCAGCGCCTCGGTGATTGCTCAGGTCGATTGCAGCGCGGTCGAGTTGACACCTCGATCGTTGGCCGAATTGTTCGAACGCGATGTCGAACAGTTTGCCTTGATCCAGATGAACATCGGACGCGAAGTGTGCCGCCGCCTGCGCGCCGCCGACGATCGGTTGTTCAGGATCCGGATGGGCGAAGCGGTCGAGGCACCACCACCGATGGCAGCCGATCTCCCTTGATCGCTTGATCGATCGATTGCAGCTACCAGCTGTTGCGCAACTCACGCAGCTTGACGAAGACCGTCTTCGCGTCGGGCCTTTCGGGCAAATCGGGGAATGTCTCGCGCAGGCGGGCGATCAGGCTGGGACTGTTCAGACGCATGAAACTGTTGATTTCCTTTTCCTGCTGCAAGCTGGTGACGACCGAGCTTGCCGGATCGTGGCCGCTGACCTCGGACAGCATCGCTTTCGCGCGCTGGTTATCCGGCTCGCGGTCGAGTGTGAAGCGCAGGTTGTTCTCGATGTAGTCGTGTCCGGGGTAGATGCGCGTGTCGTCCGGCAGTCGGGCCAACTGATCGACGAAGCTGGTGTAAAGCGCGACCGGATCGCCGCCGTTGTGGCAATTGCCCGCGCCGGCGTTGAACAGCGTGTCGCCGGAAAACAGGGCCGGCTTGTCGCCATGTGCGCACAGGCAGATGTGGCACATGGTGTGGCCGGGGGTATCCAGACATTCGAGTTCGACCGTCTTGCCGACCTTGACGACGTCGCCCGCCTTCAGTCCCCGATCCATGCCTGCGATTTTCGACGCCGCCTTTTCGTGCGCCAGCAGCTTGGCGCCGGTGGCCGCAATCACAGCTGCGTTGCCGCCGGTGTGGTCATGGTGTTCGTGGGTATTGAGCACCTGTGTGATCTGCCAACCCTTGACCTTGGCCGCGGCCAGACATTTGCCGTGATCCAGCGGATCGATCGCCAGCGCCTCGCCCGTTTCCGCACAGGCGATCAGGTAGTTGAAATTGCGATAGGCATTGCCGGTCCAGATTCGCTCGATGATCATCGCAGGTCTCCTGTGGGCCCGATGTGGAATCGGTATTCTAGGAAGCCACGAGTGGAAGCATCGCGTTGCGATGAAACGTCTGGTCTGGGATCGATCAAAGACCGAGCTCGCTGAGTTCCGGATGATCGTCGGGCCGTCGGCCGAGTGCCCAATGGAAGCGCCGTTCGCTGTCCGTGATCGGCAGATCGTTGATGCTGGCGAAGCGCCGCTCCATCAGCCCCGAAGCGACGAACTCCCAGTTCTCGTTGCCATAGCTGCGGAACCATTGGCCCGAATCGTCGTGCCATTCATAGGCAAATCGCACCGCAATGCGGTTGCTGCCAAATGCCCACAACTCCTTGATCAGGCGGTAGTCGAGTTCACGTGCCCACTTGCGCTGCAGGAACTCGCGCACCTGCTCGCGGCCGACCGGAAACTCGGCTCGGTTGCGCCAGCGGGTGTCTTCGGTGTAGACGGCGACGACGCGGTCCGGGTTGCGCGAATTCCAGGCATCGTCGGCGCCGCGCACTTTCTGACGTGCACTTTGCTCGGTGAACGGGGGCAGTGGCGGGCGGTTGTTTTCCATCACGCAGGAAGAACAGGGCCTAGAGAGCACAGGCGGCGAGGCCGGCCTTTAGCGCGGCGCCACGAGATTGGGTGTGGGTCATGACAAGAAGTACCGGTTACTGCAAGGAGACCTGACGGAAAAAGACTGTGGCGCGCACGGCGGAGCTCGCCGCCACGTTGTGCCGCGCGGCGCAGCCGTGTCGGCTCGAACGCGGCGTTTGAAGCGGCGGCGAAGCGTCCGCTTCAATAGGATTTGTAGGGCAGGAATTTGCCGGACATGTTGATCGATACGCGGTCGCCCATCGGATTGGTTTCACGCTTCAGGTCCATCTTGAAATCGATCGCCGACATGATGCCGTCGCCGAATTCCTCGTGAATCAGTTCCTTGAAGGTGGTGCCGTACACACTGACCAGTTCGTAGAAGCGGTAGATCAGCGGATCGGTTGGTACGGACGTTGGCAGACTGCCCTTGTAAGGCACGACCATCAGCCACTTCTTCTCGGCATCGTTGAGGCCGAAGATGCCGGCCAAGACGCCGGCCTGCTCGGCGTTCAGCTGCATCTGGCCCAGGCACGCCGCGGTGACCCACTCCTTGCTCAGGCCGACCTTTTCGGCGATGTCCGACCATCTCAGCCCGTGGATGACCTTGGCTGTGATGATTTTTTCGGTGACTTCCAGACGGCTCATGCAATTCTCCTCAGCGGGACGGGTTGAACGAAACTTGGGGGTGTGGGCTCGTCGAGCCCGGGGCTGACTTCAGGCGGCTGAGCCGGCGCGCGGCCATGCGACAGATCCTTGCTGCGAGCCACCAGAAAATCGACCAGGTGGTTGCGAATCCGGTAGTACTGCGGATCGTGGTGCAGGCTGGCCCGGTGGCGGTCGCGTGACATCGTGTTGCGGACGATTTCTGCGACGCGCGCCTGCGGGCCGTTGCTCATCAGCAGGATGCGGTCGGCGAGCAGGATCGCCTCGTCGACATCGTGCGTGATCATGAAAACCGTCTGGTGCGTCTGCGCGCAGATGCGCAGCAGCTCGTCCTGGATGGTGCCGCGGGTCAGGGCGTCGAGCGCACCGAAGGGTTCGTCGAGAAGCAGCATGCGCGGCTGGATCGCGAAGGCGCGTGCAATGCCGACGCGCTGCTTCATGCCGCCGGATAGAGCGGCCGGCTTCTTGTCGATGGCCGACGACAAGCCGACCATCGCGACGTAACGCTCCACATGTTCATTGACCTGCTTCGCCGGCCAGTCTGGCCGTTTGCTGCGAACCGCAAAGGCGATGTTGCGGCGCACCGTGAGCCAGGGCATGAGCGCGTGGCCTTGAAACACCACGCCGCGTTCCAGGCTTGGCCCGGCCACCTCCCGGTTGTCCATGAAGACATGGCCGCTGGTGGCCGAATCGAGTCCGGCCAGCACATTCAGGATCGTTGTCTTGCCACAGCCGCTGTGGCCGATGATGCAGACGAATTCCCCCTGCTCGATGCCGAAATTGACGCTGTCGAACACCGGCTCGCCCGTTCCCGGAAACACCTTCGACAGGTTCTCGACCTTCAAAAACGCCCGTGATGCTGGCACGGACCGATCGAGCGGGAGCCGCGGATCCGGCTCCGCCGGTCCGCTGGCGGAGCCCCCCTGGGGGGGTGCGGCGAAGCCGCTCCGGGGGGGATCAATCAGCATAGGTCACCAGCTTCTGGAGTTTGGCGAACGAGAGGTCGAGCAACATGCCGATCACGCCGATCATCAGGATCGCGAAAATCACGTTCGGCAGGCTCAGGTTGTTCCACTCGTTCCAGACGAAGTAGCCAATGCCGGTGCCACCGACCAGCATCTCGGCCGCCACGATCACCAGCCAGGCGATGCTCATGCTGATCCGCATGCCGGTCAGGATGGTCGGTGCGGCGGCCGGCAGGATCACCTCGAAGGCCTTGCGCAGCGGCGATACCTCCAGCGTGCGCGCAACGTTCAGCCATTCACGGCGCACGTTGGCCACACCGAAGGCGGTATTGATCAGCATCGGCCAGACCGAGCAGATGAAGATCACAAAGACGCCGGAGATTGACGAATCCTTGATCGTGTACAGCGCGATCGGCATCCAGGCCAGCGGCGATATCGGTTTGAGCAGCTGGATGAAGGGATCGAGCGCGCGGTAAATCAGTGGGCTCATGCCGATCACGAAGCCCAGTGGTATCGCCAGCAGCGCAGCCAGGCTGAAACCGAGCGCGACGCGCATCAACGAATGGCCGAGCTGGATGCCGATGCCGCGGTCGTTCGGGCCGTTGTTGTAGAACGGGCTGCCCAGGTGTTTGGCCATCGCAGCGCCCATCTGGGCCAGCGTCGGAAAGCCACTGTTTTTCGTCTGCCCGGGATCCTTACCAAGCAGCTTCTGGTATTCGATCTGCTCCGGCGTCAGGGAGGCAGTGCTGCCGGCCTGCGGCAGCGTCGCCACGTGCCAGATCGCCAGCACGACGAGAAGCAGCAACAGCGACAGCATCCCTGCCTGCAGTGACATTTTCCGGTTTGCGTTCAACGTGTCATCCTGTTCTCCGGCTTGCAATGGCGTCGGATCGGGTATTCATCAAGCAACCGCCGCGGATCCGGCTCCGCCGGTCCGCTGGCGGTGCCCCCTGGTGGGTGCGCCGAAGGCGTTACGGGGGGCAATTCATGCCGTCGCCTTGCTAATGGAGAAGCTGTTGGCGTAGGCCTCGGCCTTGGCCGGATCGAACTCCTTGCCCATCACCATGTATTTGCGATAGGCGCCGTCCGGCACCTTCTGGCCGAGCGCCTTCATCTGCTTCTTCGCGTCGGTCAGCAGGAACACCTGCTCGGCGATCTGCTTGTAGTTGACGTCGCCCTTGATGTAGCCCCAGCGCTTCATCTGCGTCAGCATCCACACGGCCATGCTCTGCCACGGCACCGGGTCGAAATCGGCGCGGTCTGGCACCGTGCGGATGTTGCCCAGGCCATCGGCGAACTTGCCGGTCAACACCTGCGCCACCACGGTTTCCGGCTGATTCAGGTATTGGGTCGGGCTGATCACCTTGGCGATCAGTTCGCGGTTCTTCGGGTCGCGTGCCATCTCGGCGGCATTCAGCACCGCGCGGTAAAGCGCCGCGAAAGTATTCGGGTTCTGCTGTATGAATGCCTCGCTGACGCCGAAGGCGCAGCACGGGTGGCCATCCCAGATTTCCTTCGACAGGATGTGGATGAAACCGACCTCGTCGTAGACCGCGCGCTGGTTGAACGGGTCCGGGCCGAGATAGCCGTCGATGTTGCCGGCGCGCAGGTTGGCAACCATCTCCGGTGGCGGCACGACGCGGATCTGTACGTCGGTGTCGGGGTTCAGGCCGCCCGCTTCTGCCAGGTAATAGCGCAGCAGGAAGTTATGCATCGAATATTCGAACGGCACCGCGAACTTGAATCCCTTCCAGCCCTTCGGGTCGCGGTTGTTCTTGTGTTTGTTGGCCAGCGTGATCGCCTGCCCGTTGATGTTCTGGATCGTCGCGACACGCATCGGCTGCGCCACCGAACCCGCGCCCATGCTGATCGCCAGTGGCATCGGCGACAGGAAATGCGAGGCCTCGTATTCCTTGTTCAGCATCTTGTCGCGGATCAGCGCCCAGCCTGCCGTCTTGTTCAACTGGACGTTCAAGCCTTCCTTCTTGTAGAAGCCCAGCGGGTCGGCCATGATCAGCGGCGTGGCGCAGGTGATGGCAATGAAGCCGACCTTCAGATCGCGACGCTCGAGCGCAGCCGCGCCTTTGCCACCTTCTTGCGCCATGGCCTCGAGTGCGCCCAGCGGAAGCAGCGAAGCGATGGCGGCGCGCGCGGTGCCGGCACCGACGGCCTGCAGGAAGCGGCGCCGCAGCGGCTCGCTCGGCAGCAAGGCCTTGACCAGCGTCGCCTCGATGAAGTCACGTGAATAGGCCTCGGCCGAAGCGGACCGCGGGCCGGGGCGTGTGGCATCGTGCTGGGCAGGGGCGTGATCGCCTCCGCAGCTGCAGCGCATCATCAGGGGGCGGTCGGCATCGAACGGGTTGAAACGGTTGTCGTGGTCGGACATCGAATGGCTCCTTGGGGTTGAGCGAGAGACTATTCAAGTGCCGGCCGCAGCGCCATCGAGCCGGCCGGCATTCACATGTAGTTGCAGCACTACAAGACGGCTGAACGGCTCTGGCTATCGGCCGGATCAGATCGGCAGCAGGTCGGCGCGCACCGCATACAGCGCCAACTCGACATCGTTGCGCGCACCGGTCTTCTCGAGGATGCGGGCGCGGTAGGTGCTGACGGTGTTCGGTGACAACGACAGGTCGTCTGCGATCTCGCCGACGCTGCGGCCAGCGGCGAGCAGCCTGAACACCTGATATTCGCGCCGAGACAAGGCCTCGTGTCCACCTTCTGCACCGCTGGCATAGGCGCGTCCGGCAACCAGCGCGTTGGCGAGGTGTTCGGCCACCGAAGGGGTGACGAACAGGCCGCCGGCCACCACCTTGCGGATCGCGCTGGTCATCTGCTCGCTGTCGGCGCTCTTGTTCAGGTAGCCGGAGGCGCCGAGCTTCATGCTGCGGACCGCGTATTGCTTGTCCGGGTAGGTGCTGAGCATCAGCACTGGCAGCTTCGGAAACTCGCTGCGCAACTGACGCAACACATCGAGCCCATCCCGGTGCGGCATCGCAATGTCCATCAACACCACGTTGATCGCCGTGCCCTCAGCTGTATGCTCGCGAACCACACGCATCGCCTCGGGACCGTTCTCGGCCTCGGCCGCGAGCATGATGTCCTGGGCATCGGCGAGAACCTGACGAATGCCCTGGCGGACGATGAAGTGATCGTCGCAGATCAGCACGCGGATCATCGCTGCGTTCCCTCGCCTTCGGCGGCCGTTGGCGCCGGCAAGGGCATCGTCAGCCGCACACAGGTGCCGTTGCCCGGCGCGCTGCTGATATTCAGCGTGCCGCCGAAATGCGCCGCGCGTTCACGCATGCCCATCACGCCGTGCCGCCGGCGATCGCCCAATGCCGCCGGCACCGCGCCGACGCCGTCGTCGCGCACCTCGAGGTACAGCACCGGCGCCTGCGGTCCATCGACATACAGCCGAATGCGCACCGAGGCGGCCCGCGCATGGCGTGCGACGTTGCTGAGCATTTCCTGGAAGATCCGGAACACCGCGATCGCCCAGCGCTCGCCGAGTACTCCAGCCGGTACCTTGACGCCTGCGCAGACATGGACACGCAGATCGTGGTTCAACTCCGCGGTGTCGATGAACTCCTGGGCCTGCCATTCAAGGGCAGCCCACAACCCTTGGTGATCGAGGATGCTTGGCCGCAGGTCGGTCATGATCCGCCCCACGTTGTCGACCGCGGTATCGATCAGCCGCCCCATTCCCTGGCACTTGTTGTGCAGTTCGGCCCGCGCGTTGACGCGCGCGGCGAGCCAGTTGACATCCATTTTCAACGCCACCAGCAGCGAGCCAAGCTCGTCGTGAATTTCGCGTGCGATGCGGGTGCGTTCTTCCTCACGCACCGTGTCCAGATGCGCAGACAGTTCACGCAGTTGGCCGAGCGCGTTCGACAGCTCCGCGGTTCGCTCTTCAACGCGCTGCTCGAGCTCTTCTCGAGCCTGCTGCAGCAGTGCCTCGTTGCGTTTTCGCTCGGTGATGTCGAGCAGCGTCACCACCGCGCCCTGCACCACACCGTCGTGCACGATGGGGTAGGACGAATATTCGGCCGGGAACGAACTGCCGTCGGCACGCCACAACACTTCGCTGTCGATGCGGCACGGCAAACCCTGGCGGAATGCATTGAAGATCGGACACTCGGCCTCCGGGTAGTGCGCGCCGTCGGCATGGGTATGGTGGATCAGGTGATGCATGTTCTGGCCAAGCACCGATTCGGTGCGGTGGCCCAGCATTTCCGAGGCGGCCCGGTTCACGAACGTGCAGAGGCCGTCGTTGTCGATGCCGAAAATGCCTTCGCCGGTCGATTCGAGCAGCAGGGTGAGCTGCCGGGACCAGGCCTCGCCCCGCTTGGCGTTCGCCGCCAGCGCGTCGGGCAGGGCTTGGGATGGCGCGCTATCAAGCGTAATCGAGGTGGGGTGCGAGGACATGCGGGTGTCGGTGTTTACCCGAATTCGCAAGCCTTGTGCCAGCTTGGCGGGGGTCGTTGCAGACACAAATGGACCGGGCATGCCAAGGCGCGGGTGTGGTCGAAGCCGGCGGGTAGCCGGAGGCCTCCGTGTCCTCCGCCGCCTTCGGCGTCTCCCCCTTTACCTCCGGCCTCCGGCCACCCGCCGGTTTCGACCCGCGCCACCGAGCATTTCGTCAACGAGCGGTCGCGACTGCACCGGGCGGGGCTGGCCCGTTCTGCGGAAGTAGAGGAGGAGTCGGCCGCCGTTCAGGCTGGCGTACGGGGGACATGGAGCAGAACGGGCCAGCTCAGCCCGATGCATGCTCGGTCTGGAATCACGTCGATCGCTTGAGGGTCAGAGGTGCTGCAAACAGGCGAAAGCGCCCGCCGATGTCGAGCATCGGGGGCGCTTGAACGTGCCGGTCAGGCCGGCCGTCTAGGGCTTACTCGTCGCGGCCACCCATGATGCCGAACAGCATCAAGAGCGACTGGAACACGTTGTACAGGCTCAGGTAGACGCCCAGCGTGGCGGTGATGTAGTTTGTTTCCTGGCCATCCTTGACGCGCTTAAGGTCGTACAGGATGAAGGCAGAGAAGATGCCGATAGCCACCACAGCCAACGTGATCATCAGCGCGCTCGACTGGATGAAGAAATTGGCGATGCCGGCCACGAGCAACATGATCGCGCCAATGAACAGAAACTTGCCCATCGAGCTGAGGTCACGCTTGATGACCGTCGACAGCGTGGCCATGCCGAAAAAGATGGTGCCGGTGCCGGCGAAGGCCATCATGATCAGGCTGGCGCCGTTGGACAGGCCGAGCACCATGCCGATCATTCGCGACAGCATGATTCCCATGAAAAACGTGAAGGCGAGCAGCAGCGGCACGCCGGCTGCCGAGTTCTTGGTCTTCTCGATCGCGAACATGAAGCCGAAGGCGCCGCCGAGAAAGACGATCAGCCCGATGCCGGGCGACATCATGCTGGCGATGCCGGTGGTCACGCCGATCCAGGCTCCCAACACGGTCGGCACCATCGACAACGCGAGCAGCCAATAGGTGTTGCGCAGCACGCGGTTGCGCTGGCTGGCCGCCAAGCCGCCAGCGGTGCCGGGGTTGAAGGTGTCGTTGCCGACCGATTGGAGGTTCATTGCTTTTCCTGGGTAGGTGAATGCAGACGAATCTAGCGCATCCGATGCTTCGCGTAAATAAGATTGTTGCGAACTGTGGATTCGGAAAATCCGCATCGTTCGCCTCCGGACCGTTCCGCCAGACCAGTCATCAGCCTGCGATGCTTGCAGCCAGCTTCTTTCGCTTGGCCCGCGAACGCAGGTTCAAGGCCTCGACGACCAGCGAAAACGCCATCGACGCGTAGATGTAGCCCTTGGGCACGTGGGCGTCGAAGGCTTCGGCAGTCAGTGCCATGCCGACCATCACCAAAAAAGCCAGTGCCAGCACCTTGACCGAGGGGTGGCTGTCGACGAAGTCGCCGATCGGCTTGGCGGCCAACAACATCACGCCGACAGCCGCGACCACGGCCGCGACCATCACGCTGATCTGGTCGACCATACCGACTGCCGTGATCACCGAGTCAAGCGAAAACACGATGTCCAGAATCGCGATCTGGCCGATCACGCCCCAGAAGACGCCTTTTCTCGCGGCTTCGGTGGACGACACCGTCGCGTCGACCGAATCGCTCTCTCTGGCTTCGACCTCGATAAAGATTTCGGTTGAGGCCTTGTAGAGCAGGAAGATGCCACCGAACAGCAGCACCAGATCACGACCGCTGATGTCCTGGTTCAGTACAGTGAACAAGTTGGCGGTCAAACCCATCACCCAGCTCAGTGTGAAGAGTAGGCCGAGTCGCGTCAACATCGCAAAACCCAGGCCGAGCCGGCGCGCGAGGTCGCGCTGTTGGGGCGGCAGGCGGCCGACCAGGATCGAGATGAAGATGATGTTGTCGATGCCGAGCACGATTTCGAGCGCGGTCAACATTGCGAAGGCGATCCATACGTTCGGGTCTAGCAGGAGTTCCATTGCGGGGCAGCTTGCGTTGGCTAAACCGCGACGATAGCCCATCATTGCTTCGTGTAAATGCGCTTTTACGGTTGTTCAGTAAGAAAATTACGTAGCATTGAAGTCAAGCCATGAATTACAAGCACTTGCACTATTTCTGGGCCGCCGCCAAGGCGGGTGGCATCGTTCGTGGGGGCGAGCAGTTGCACATCTCACCGCAGACCCTGTCCGGGCAAATCAAATTGCTCGAGCAGCGTCTGGGTTGTGCCTTGTTTCGCAAGCTTGGCCGGGGACTCGAGCTGACCGACGAGGGCCGATTGGCGCTCGGCTATGCCGATCAGATCTTTGCGCTGGGCGCCGAACTCGAGGCCAATGTCGGGCAGGCGGGTTCCGGCGGACGGGCGCTCGACTTCCGGGTCGGCATCGCCGATTCGGTGCCGAAGGCCATCGCGTACCGTCTGCTCGAACCGTCACTGGCGATGAGTGAGCCGGTGCACCTGATCTGTCATGAGGGCAAATTCCAGGATCTGCTCGGTCAGTTGGCTGTGCATCGCCTCGACCTGGTGCTGGCCGACGAGCCGATCGGCCGAGAGTTCAGCGTGCGGGCCTACAACCACCTGCTGGGCTCGACGGCCATGAGTTTTTTTGCCAGCCCGTCGTTGAAGCGAACGCTGGTCGGCAGCTTTCCGCAATGCCTGGACGGCGCTCCGATGCTGCTGCAGGGATCGACTTCGGCGATGCGGCGGCGTTTCGATTTCTGGCTGGCGAATCACAAGATCAGGCCGAAGGCGATCGGTGAATTCGACGACGCGGCATTATTGAAGGCGTTCGGCGGCGAAGGGCGGGGCGTCTTCATGGCCCCGACGGTGCTCGAATCCGAGACCGCGGCCCAATACGGCGTGCGGCTCGTCGGCAGGACCGACGAACTGATCGAGGAGTTCTATGCAATCTCGGTGGAACGACGGATCACTCACCCCTGCATCGCCGAGATCACGCATGCTGCGCGCGATCAGTTGTTCGACAGCTGAAATGGCCAGCGCATAAAGGCGCTCCGCTCATTTCCACAAATGGCCGACTGGCACGTCGGCTGAGAAGTGGTGGCTGATCTGAGCCTGCAGCAGCTCGGCCGACGCCAATGCATCCGTCATCGCGTGATGGGGTCGGTAGCGGGGCAGGCCATAACGCTGCCGGCAGTCGGCCAACCGGATCGACACCGGTTCGGCACGCTGTCCGCGCAGCCGCGCCAGCAGCCCCAGGCGCGCCGGGCGGCGAACCTGCGCCTCCAGGTCCATCGTGTCGATGACGGGAAAGCTGATCCCTTCGCCGATCCGGGCGCGCAGCGCCTGGTCGAAAAACGGACGCTCGATGTCTCGGCAGTGCACGACCACGATCATGCCCGCCATTGCGTCGAGCAGCTCGGACAGGACATCGAGCAGATCCGGCGAGTTCTCGATCGTCGCATCGGTGATGCCGTGGATGGTCACCGACTCCGCCCCCAGCGCGACGCGCGGCTTCAGCAGCCAGTGCCGCGACTGGCTGGCACGGATGCGTTGCAGGCTCATCGGAACCAGCCCGATGCTGACGATGCCATCGCGCTGCGGATCGAGCCCGGTGGTTTCGATGTCCATGGCGATCAATGGCGCGGCCGACAGAGGGGTTTCAGCCGCCGCCACCGCCGCGCTGTAGTAACGTCTCAGTCGCGGGTCCCGTGCGCTGCCTGCGAGCTCTCGAAACCGCGCGGGCCAATCCACAAGCTTCGCCGCATCGCCGCTTCGAACGGTCGACGAACGGAGCTGTCCAGCGTGCAGCATTAGTTTGCCCGACCGGCCTGGTAGCGGAATTTCAGGAATGTCTGCGCGTCGCCGAGGATCAGAAAGGCGTCGCGCAGGTTCTTGCGTTCGAATGCCGACAACTTGTGGGGCTCGATGCCGTTGTCCGGCTCGTGACCGGCGGCCAGATCGTCGGCCTGGTTTCGGATGCGCACCATCGAGATGAACTCAAGCGTGTCGTGCAGGTCCTGGCCACGCCCGGGCGGCAGGAAACCCGCTGCAATCACATCCTTCAGTCGCTCGAAGGAATTCAACGCCTGCGAGCCGATCGACAAAGCGTGTACCCGGATCAGATCGGTCATCGGGGCCGTCCCGCGGCGCTTCAGGTTGATCGCCTTGCTGTGCCGGCCGTCGGCCTCGACGACAAATTCCTTGAAGAATCCGATCGGTGGCGTGCGCAGCAACGCGTTGCGCGCCATCGACGCCAGGAAGCTCGAATTGGCCTTGGCCTTGCGCGCGATCAAGCCGCGCAGCCGGTCAGCCCATTCGGTCCGGCCCCAGACACCATCCAGGTCGAAGAAGATGTTGGAGGACAGCAGCGATTCGGCGGTCGGTTGGTCGATCCACTGACTGAAATAGCCTTCCCAGACCCGAAGCGGTTGTCGCCACTGCGGATTGGTTGCCATCACGCCGCCGTTGCAGTAGCTGTAGCCGCAGCGCGCCAGGCCATCGCTGACGAAGCTGGCGAGCTGTTTGAAATAGTCGTCGTGAAGCGCCGGATCGAAGCGGTTGTCGAGGATCAGCGCGTTGTCCTGGTCGGTCACGACCAGTTGCTCGTGACGGGCCATCGAGCCCATCGCCAGAAAGCAGTAGGGCAGTGGCGGTGGGCCGAGTTGTGCCTCCGCGAGTTCGAGCAGACGCTGTTTGAAGCTGCGCCCGATTACCGCCATCGAGCTGCCGACCATTCTCGAACTGGCATCTTCCTGCACCATGCGCACGAAGCTGGCGCGAACATCGGTGGTCAGCGGGGCCAGATCCTCGACCGTCTCCTGGCGGAAGATGCTGCTGACCACAAACAGGCTGTTGCGCGACTGATAACGGATCACGTCTGACAGGGCGATCACGCCGATCGGGTGCTGCTTGCGCAGCACCGGCAGGTGATGCACATTGCGACGCGACATCTGCAGCATCGCCTCGAAAACCAGCTGGTTGTGTTCGATGCACACCAGATCGGTCGACATGATCGTGCTTACCGGCGTCTCGGCCCCCAAGCCCTGCGCGACCAGCCGGGTGCGGATGTCGCGGTCGGTGACGATGCCGACCAGAGGTGATCCATCAGCGCTCGATGGGCCTTGAACATCGTCGGGCGCAGCTTCAGGGGCAGTCGACGGCGCCGTGATCAACAGCGATGACACCCTGCGTTCGGTCATCAGCCTGGCCGCGTCGAGCACGCTGGCCGATCGATCGAGGGTGACCAGCGGGCGGCTCAGCAGCGTGTCGACCGTCACCGACAACCGAGGGTTCGATTCTTCACGGCGCGACATCGCTTGCCGCAGGCGGGTGCGGTCTTCGATCTCGACCAGATCGGCGAACGCTTCTTCGCTTTCGAACAACTCGTTGAAGACCGCCTCCGGAATGAGATAGAGCAGCGAATCCTCGATCGCGGTGGCCGGAAAGCGAACCCGCTTGCGCTGCGACAGCAGGCCGGCCTCGCCGAACCAGCCGCCTTCGGTCAGGCGGTTGTAGAGGCTGCCATCGCGGCGAAACACCTCGACCGCCCCGCTGCGCACGACGTTCCAGAACTCGGACGGCTGACCGAACTCGACGATCGTCGATCCGGCCTTGAAATAGCGCACGTCCACCTTCTTCACGACCCGATGCAGGGCCGGCTCGGCCAAGGTGTCGAACGGCGGATGGCGCCGCAGGAACTCGAGGATCTCGAGTTGTTCGTCGCGCATCTGCCCAGGCCGATTCGAGTCGCGGCTAGTGGCCGCGCGGCTCAGACATCAGTCCCTTCACGACCGCGATCGTCGAGACCAGCAGCACGATGGTGAATGGGAACCCGGTCGATACCGCCATTGCCTGCAGCGCGACCAATCCTCCACCGAGGATCAGCGCGATCGCCACCAGGCCTTCGAAGACACACCAGAACACGCGTTGCGGCGTGGGGGCATCGATCTTGCCGCCGGCGGCAATGACGTCGATCACCAGCGAACCCGAGTCCGACGACGTGACGAAGAAAACGATCACCAGCACGATCGCCAGGAAGCTGGTGATCTGCGCCAGCGGTAGCGGATCGAGCATCAGGAAGATCTGCAGCGGCAAATCAGCGCCGACGACCGCCTGATAGGCGTCGTTGACGACCTGCGCAATCGCGGTGCCGCCGAATACCGTCATCCACAACACACACGCCAGCGATGGCACGATCAACACCGAAATGATGAATTCACGCACCGTACGGCCACGCGAGACCCGCGCGATGAACATGCCGACAAACGGCGACCAGGAAATCCACCAGGCCCAGTAGAACGCGGTCCAGCCCTGCGAGAAGTTGGCGTCCTCGCG
>JBBRID010000025.1:0-17222 GCA_038221635.1 Burkholderiales bacterium | reverse complement strand
GGCCCGGCGTGCCGGCGTTCCAGCACGCGTCGGGTTCGCAGGTGGCTTTCCGGTTCAATTCCTTCATCGGGCTGGCGCTTGCAGAACGGCTGGCCGGGCCTTCGGGACTGGCCTGGATGGCGTTGCTGATTGCTGTATGCGTACCGCTGTGCAATGTTGGCGCGGTCTGGCCGCTGGCCCGCCATGGCGGCCATGCCTATCACCGCGAGTTGCTGCGCAACCCTTTGATCCTGAGCACGGTCGCCGGGCTGTTCTGCAACATCATCGGTCTGCGGTTTCCCGATGCGGTGGAAACCACGCTGCAGCGTATTGGCACTGCAGCCTTGCCGATTGGCCTGATGGCCGCCGGCGCCGGGCTGAAGATCGGCGGGCTGAATTCGGCGCCGCGGCTGGCTGCCGCGTTGCTGGCGATTCGTCACGTGATCTTGCCGATGGTCGCGTTCGGAATCGTGATTCTCCTGGGGCTGCCCAAGCCGCAAGCCTCGATCGTCGTCGCTTTTGCGGCCTTGCCGACTGCCAGTTCGGCCTATGTATTGGCGGCGCGAATGGGCGGCGACGGGGGCTATGTCGCCGGACTGGTGGTTCTGTCTACGCTGCTCGGCATGGCGAGCATCACGTTCTGGCTGTCGGCGCTTGCTTGGCTGTGAAATGTGTGTGGGGACAGGAGACTAGCGAAACAGCACCAACATCCGCTCCAGGGCAGTCGTGAACGGCAACGCCAGCATCGGCAGCGTGATCATCACGCCGAGCAGACCGACCGACACCGTGATCGGAAAGCCGATTGCAAAAATCTGCAGCTGCTGCGCGACCCGCGAGATGAGGCCGAGCACGAGGTTGGTGAACATCAGCATCGCGATCATCGGCATAGCGATCCACAGTCCGAGCCGAAAGATCTCTGCGCCGAGCAGGTGCGGCTGAACCGCGTGCAGGAAGGCGAACGGCTCCGGGCCGACCGGAAAAGCTTCGAAACTCTGCACGACCGCAGCGATCATTAGCAGGTGGCCGTTGATCACGATGAACAGCCAGCTGACGCAGATGCCGTAGAAGCGGCTGACAACGGTGGTCTGCCCACCGCTGGCCGGGTCGAAGAAGCCGGCGAAATTCATGCCCATCTGCAAACCTGTCAACTCGCCCGCCAGCTCGACTGCGGTGAACACCAGCCGCACCGCGAAGCCCATCGACAAGCCGATCAGCAGTTGCTGCACGACCAGCAACAGCGCCGCAGCGGAGTCGAGTGCCACCACCGGCATGGGGGGCAACGAGCCCTGCGCGCACAGCGTGATCAGGAATGCCAGGGCGACCCGTGTTCTGGCCGGAACCGATCGCTGCGAGAGCACCGGCAAGCTGCCGAACAAGGCCAGAATCCGCAGGAACGGCCAGACCAGCGGGCTCAGCCAGGCCCAGACCTGAGCTTCGCTGAAGGTCAGCATCGCATGTGCAAATGGCGTAGTGCGAGCCGCTTCAGCCGACGACGGTCGGAATCAGCTGCAACATGCGACGCAGGTAGTCGACCAGACTGCCGAGCATCCACGGCCCTGCGAGCGCCAGCATCGCCACTGCGGCCAGGATCTTCGGCACGAAAGACAGCGTGGCCTCATGAATCTGGGTGGCAGCCTGCACGATGCTGACGACCAGACCGACCAGCAGCACGGTCAACAGCACCGGCGCGGCAATCGTGAGCAACGTATACAGGCCTTGCTGGCCAATCGTCAGGACTTGTTGTGGATCCATGCTGTGGCTGAATGGGGATCAGACTACGAAGCTTGCGGCGAGTGAGCCGAGCAGCAGGTTCCAGCCGTCGGCCAGTACAAACAGCATCAGCTTGAAGGGCAGGGCGACCAGCACCGGACTCAACATCATCATGCCCAGGCTCATCAACACGCTGGCGACGATCATGTCGATGATCAGGAATGGAATGAAGATCAGGAAGCCGATCTGGAATGCACTTTTCAACTCGCTGGTAACAAAGGCCGGTACCAGTACCTTGAACGGGACATCTTCGGACTTGACGCTGGCGTCGATCTTGGCAAGGTTGGCAAACAGCATCACGTCGGATTGCCGGGTCTGCTTCAGCATGAAGGCGCGCATCGGCTGCTCGCCAAGGCGCAAGGCCTCGTCGAAGGCGATGCGGTTCTCCGCGAATGGCTGGTACGCCTGCGCGTAGACCTTGTCGATCGTTGGTCCCATCACGAAGAAGGTCAGGAACAGGCTCAGGCCGACCACAACCTGATTCGGAGGCGCCGCCTGCGTGCCGATCGCCTGACGCAGCAGACCGAGCACGATGACGATGCGAGTGAAACCCGTCATCAACAGCAACAACGCTGGCAGAAAGCTCAGTGCGGTGAAAAACAGCAGCGTCTGGATCGGCACCGAATAGCTGGTACCGCCTGCACCTTGAGCGACCATCAGCGGCAGGCTTGCCGTCCCGGTGGCCGGGCCGGCCTGTGCGTGTGCCAGCGCAGGCAGCAGCAGGGTCAAAGCGGGAAGCAGCACCATGGCGGCCGCGATACCTGCGCGGCGCTGGCTCGGTCTCATCAAAGTACCTTCGTGCTGCGCACTGCGGAATTCGCCCTTGGGGCGGCCCGGCGGTCTCATGCCCGGCCTCCCGGTTTGCGCAGTCGGGCCAGCACCTGGGCGAATGCGGGAATCTGGTTGGCCGATGTGCTTGGCGGCAGATCGGCCTGCGGCGGCATCGTGTGCAGCGTGGTGATGCTGCCGGCACTGACGCCCAGCACCAGCCAGCGCCGGTCGTCGCCCTGGCCGACTTCGACCGTCATGAGCCGTTGATTCTGAGATATCGGCAGGCTTGCGATGTTGCGCATCACGCCTTGCGTTGCGGTGGCGCCCAGCGGCGTGCGCTTGAGCATCCACAAGGCCAGCGGGATCATCACGATGATCGCGATGAACCACAGCAAGGGCATCAACGAATAGGAATTCATGGAAATCGGGAATCGTGGCAGCCCATTCCTACTGCCGGCTCAGCCGGCGCATGCGCTCGGACGGCGTGACGATGTCGGTCAGGCGGATGCCGAACTTCTCGTTGACGACGACGACTTCGCCCTGCGCGATCAGGTAGCCATTGACGAGGACATCCATCGGCTCGCCGGCCAATGTCTCGAGCTCGACGACCGAGCCTTGTGCGAGTTGCAGAATGTGCTTGATCGGGATCCTGGTGCGTCCGAGCTCGACGGTGAGCTGCACCGGAATGTCGAGGATCATGTTGATGTCGTTGCCGGCCGCGTGGTTCTGTCCAGGCGTGAAGTTGGTGAACGAGGCGGGCGAAACCTGATCGCTGAGCTCACCACCATCACCCTTCGATTCGGCCAATGCGGATGCCCACTCGGCGGCCATTGCGGCTTCGTCGGACGGTGCGGCGGTATTTTCAGATGACATGCTGGGCTCCGAGCCAGCTCGTTGTCGAGCTGGTCAACAGTTGATCGACCTTGAGGGCGTATTTGCCGTTTGCCGTGCCGTAGTGGCAGGCCAGGATCGGCACGCCGGCAACCTTGCATTCGATGTCTGGCGTCAGATCGAGCTCGATGAAATCACCGGGCTTGAAGCTGAGAAGCTGCTCGATCGTCGCCGGTGCATGGGCCAGTTCGGCCACCAGTTCGACCTCGGCAGACTGGAGCTGCTCCTTCATCAGGTTGAGCCAGCGGTGATCGGGCTCCATGCCGTCGCCTTGGGTCGGCGAATACAACACGTCGCGGATCGGCTCCAGTGTCGAGTAGGGGATGCAGAAATGGATGGTGCCGCTCGACTCGCCGATCTCCAGCGTGAACGAAGTTGCAATCACCACCTCGTTCTGCGTCGCGATGTTGGCAAACTGAGGCTGCATTTCCGAGCGCTGGTAGTCAAATTCGAGCGGATAAACGCCGACCCAGGCCTTCGCATATTGCGTGATGATCACGTCGACCAGCCGGCGAATCACACGCTGCTCGGTCGGCGAGAAGTCGCGGCCTTCGATGCGCGTGTGCGATTTGCCGTCGCCGCCGAACAGCGCATCGATCACCGCGAAGATCAGGTTCGGATCGCAGACGATCAAGCCGCTGCCGCGAAGCGGCCGCACGTTGACGATGTTGAAACTGGTCGGCACGACGATCTCGCGCAGGAAGGCGCTGTATTTCTGCACCTTGATGCCGCCGATCGAAATCTCCGGACTCTTGCGGATGTAGTCGAACAGGCCGACCCGGATGTTGCGCGCGAAGCGTTCGTTGATGATCTCCATCGTCGGCATGCGTCCGCGAACGATGCGCTCCTGGCTGGAGATGTCGTAGTTGCGTACTCCGCCTGGTTCGACTTCCTCACTGACGGACTCCGGCGTGTCGCCGGTGATGCCTTGCAACAAGGCATCGACTTCGTCCTGGGAAAGAATCTGCTGGCTCATCGCGGTGTCCGCTGGTGGCTGTGCAAACCGGTCATTGGATGATGAAATTCGCGAAGTGGACGTGCGTCACCGGGTTGCGCACAGCCGGGGCGCGGCGCTTCTTGCGCTTTTTCTTGCCGTCGTCGGCTTCAGGCTCGGCGTCCTCGGGTTCGATTTCGATTCCCATCGGGCGCACCGCTTCGCGCATGATTTCCTCGGCCAGAGCTTCCTTGCCGGCACGATCGAGCAACTGTTGCGATGTCTTGTGTGCCAGCACCAGCAGGATGGCATTGCGGATCGATGGCATGTAGCCCTTCATCTGTTCGCCGAATTTCGGGTCGTCGACCTCGAGGGTCACCGCGATCTGGGCGTAACGCTCGGCGTCCCTGTCAGCCAGATTGACGACGAACGGATCGAGCGCGACGTAGGTCGGAGGATGATCGGCGCGTGCTTTGGGTGCGGCGGCGTGGGCCACTTCGCCAGCGTCTTCGCCACTGGCCGCAGCGACATTCTTCTTCATGATGAAGAACGCGCCGCCAGCGCCCACTGCGATCAGCACCAGAAGTGCGACCATGATCAGCATCAACTTTTTCTTGCCTTTGCCCTTGCCCTTGGGGGCATCGGGGCTGATCGCATCGGCGGTGGCGGTGGCGGTGGCCATCTGGACTCCTTCTTCGGTTCATCAGCGGCGCAGAGAAAGCGCCGTTCCGGAGAGATTGTCGAAGCCAACGATGACGCCGGAAGCGGCGATAAGCGCCGCCTTTCCTGTCTTGTGCTGTCGATATGCGCTGGCGTAAAGGACCGCGTTCGCCGGCCCTTGGTCCCGGCGGTGACCGCGTTCAGGCGTAGAGGTCGACGCCTGCGGTGCTGGCCTGCATGCGGCGAGGCGTCGGTGGCTGCCGCGGCGGATCACCGTCTGCGTCAAAGCTGCGGTTTCTTGCCTGGTTCTGGTTCTGGCCTTCGCCGCGCTGCTGCTGCGGTGCGCCGTCACCGCGCTGCTGGTTCGCCGCCCCGGTTGACTGGCCCTGTGAATGTTCAGTGACGCCGCCGCCGGTCAGTGTCAGGCCGGATTCGCGCAGGGCGCTGGCAAGTTCGGGAAGTCCGGACTCGAGGACCGCACGGGTCGTGGCCGAATCGACCGCGAAATCGACCTGAGCCTGGTTGCCATCGAGTGCGATGCGGATCGAAATCGGCCCCATCTCGGCCGGATTGAGGTGCAGCTGAGCTTCCTGCACACCATCGCGGGCCAGTACGCTCACCTGCACGCCGATCGCTTCGCGGAAATCCGCTGCCAGCGGCGAGCTACCGAATCGGATCTCGACCGGCGTGCCGGCCGGTACGATCGGGCTTGAAGGCGCGTGAAGATGGGTTGGTGCGGCGGTCACCGCTTGATCGAGCATCGTCGCGAACGAAGTCATCGGTACGGCTGACCCCGTCGAAGCGGTGGAGGGCTCGGGTCGGGTGACGGTCGTCTGATCTGTGACGTTTCTTGCCGATTGCACCGGGCGACCGGACGGCTCGTGCCCACGAACGAGCTGAGCCGCCTGATCAATGGCGGGTTGCGCTCCCCGGGCTTCCATCCTGCCCGGCAACGACCGACCGACGGCAGTGGCTGGGCCTTCCGATGCAGAGGACGATCGGGCCGTACGCTTGCCCGGTTCGACTTGCAGCGGCATCTGGGCCGCGGCGGCGATCGAGGTTGCAGACCCCGCGGGCAGGGCAAGGTCGCTGCTGTCGTCAGTTGATGATCGAGCCGATCTGGATGTACTCGGCGCGCCTTGTGCGACTGGCGGGTGCTCGGCGGTGGTCAACGGCATGCCTACCATCAGGAAATCGGCGGTGGCGGATGCGTCCTTGCGAGACTCACGTGGTTCGACGCGCACTCCTGTTGGCTGTTTGGAAAATTCGCTGGTGAGCGCCGGATGCGCGAGCCATTGGCCGGCGCCGACCGGCAACGCGTCGGGCGCGGCTGCTGGTGCCGATTGATCGTTGCTCGGCTCGGCCGCGCGCTTGCCCGGTTCAAATTGCAGCGGCGTCTGGGCCACGGTGGCAATCGAGGCTTCAGACCCCGCGGGCGGGGCAAGGTCGCCGCTGTCGTCAGGTGAAGATCGAGCCGATCTGGATGTTCTTGGCGCGCCTTGTGCGATTGGCGGTTGCTCGGCGTTGGTCAATGGCATGGCGACCATCAGGGAATCGGTTTTGGCGGATGCGTCCTTGCGAGCATCACGGGGTTCGACGCGCACTCCTGTTGGCTGTTCGGAAAATTCGCTGGCGAGCGCCGGCTGCGCGAACCATTGGCCGGCGCCGACCGGCAACGCGTCGGGCGCGGCGGCTGGTGCCGATTGATCGTTGTTCGGCTCGGCCGCCACGGCTTGCTGTGGAACTGGATTGGGAGGACTGTTCAACGCCGCAGCGCCGTCAGCCGCTGCGGCGCGGGAAAACATCGGCAGGTCGTTTTCCGACGCGTCGGTGGCCTGCGAAGTCGGGCGGACCGTTGCTTCGATTGGGACGCGGAAATCAGTCGGCGAGGTTGGATTGTTCTCGGCAACCGCCGTGGCCTGTACCGCGGCCATTCCCGGCCCTTGGACCGCACGGATAGCGAAGCCGTCGTCGGGGGTCTTTGCCGGGCGCGTGGTCCCGATTGGCGGGACGCGCGTTGCGGCTGGCGGGATTTGCTTGTTTTCGGCAACCGCCGCGGGCTGTGTAGAGGCTGGGCCAGCCGGGGCCAAATCTGGCCCATCGACCGGACGGGTATAGAAGCCGTCGTCGCGCGCCTTCGCGGGGCGCGTGCTCGGGTCAACGAGGAAGGCTTGCCCCAGTTCGGGAACAGGGAGCGGAATTGCATGCGGCAGGGGCGATGATGTGTCTGCCGCTGTCGCGTCGGGGCTCGCTGCCGAACTGGATGCTCTGACGCCTGCGCCTTCGATGTCCGCGCCTTCGGCGCCGGCGACCGGTGCCGGCACTGATCGCTCCATCTCTGCGGCAGCGATGATGTGGGCGACCGAGGCTGGTTGCGTCGACAATTCTGCAGGGTCGCCGCCTTTGCGAAGAGGCGCAGCACCGACGCCACTTTTCAAGGGCGCGCCCGGGGCTTCCAGATCGATGATGGGCATCGCATGGCTGGCATCGTCCGATTTGCCTGGTTTGGCCAGCGCGGCAACGGAAGTCCCGGGCAATCGCGATGCCGTGCCCTCTGGATCGGCGCTGGCGGGCTTTTGCAGCCAGTCTGCAATCCAGGCGGCGAGGTTGTCGGGGCCGCCGTCGGTCATCGCCGGCTTGGCTGCTACCGACGCCGACATGCCGGCGGACGGACCGGCCATCATCGGCCTCAATCGGTCTGCCGTCGTGGTGAGGTCCGCCAACCGATCGGCGAAGCTGCCACCGGTTGAGTCGGCTGAGTCGGTCGCATCGGCGAACAGCGCGCTGATTGCACCAGCCGTTCCTTGCGAGCCGGACTGGTGGGTCTTGGACAGGATTGGATTCATCGAAGCGTTCATTGAGCGTTCCTTTCAGCGCATGGCGCTGTTGAAACCGGAGGTCCGGCTGGCGGCGCGAGCGGCAAATTCATCGGTTGCCTTCTGGTCGCGGCGGTCGGCGCTCAGACGCAGTTCGAGCTGGCGGCGCTCGATCAGCTTGCGTACCGATGCAACGCGCAATTCGTGTTGCCGCAAGGCCTGCTCGGCGGCCTGCAGTTGTTCGGTGGCCTTGCGAAGAACCAGGTCCTGGTGACTGACGGCCTGACCGAGCCGTGTCATGAACCCCTGGTAGCAATGGACGACCGGCATCGTCCCCTCGGTGCGGAATTGGCTGGTCCAGCGTTGTTCGTAGTCGCTTCGGTAAGTGACGAGCTGCTCGGACTGACCGGCAGCAGCCTCGGCTGCCCGGGCCGCACGCCGGCAGGCTGCCAGGCTGGAATCGCGTTCGCCTTCGGCCAGCGCGAGCAGCGCAAGCAAGGGTTGCAAAGCACTCATGGGTTGCTCCTTCCGGGTTCGTCGCTTCAGGCCATCAGGCCGCGCAGGTGCTGCACGCAGGCTGCCATCGGGGCGGCTTCGTGCATGCCTTGCTGCAGGTAGTCGGCCATCGCCTGATGCAGATTGACCGCACTGTCGAGGTCGGGGTCGTTGCCCGGAACATAGGCGCCGAGCTGGATCAGGTCGCGCGCCTTGCTGTATTTCGAGTGCAACTGGCGAAACCGCCTGGCGGCTTCGAGGTGGGGCGGCATGGCGACATTCGTCATCACCCGCGAAATCGATTTTTCGATGTCGATGGCCGGGTAGTGGCCGGCTTCGGCCAATTCGCGGGACAACACGATGTGGCCGTCGAGAATGCCGCGCGCTGCATCGGCAATCGGATCCTGCTGATCGTCGCCTTCGCTGAGCACGGTATAGAAGGCAGTGATCGAGCCGCCGCCGGCGGCTGCATTGCCACTGCGCTCGACCAGTTGCGGCAGCTTGGCGAAACAACTCGGTGGATAACCTTTGGTGGCCGGCGGCTCGCCGATGGCCAGCGCGATCTCACGTTGCGCCATCGCATACCGCGTCAGCGAGTCCATCAGCATCAGCACGTGAAGGCCACGGTCGCGGAAATCCTCGGCGATCGCGGTGGCGTAATTGGCACCTTGCATGCGCGTCAGTGGCGGTGCATCGGCGGGTGCTGCAACCACTACCGAGCGGCGCAGGCCCTCCTCGCCGAGGATATCCTCGATGAACTCCTTGACCTCTCGACCGCGTTCACCGATCAGGCCGACAACGATCACGTCGGCTTCGGTAAAGCGCGCCATCATGCCCAGCAGAACCGATTTGCCGACGCCGGTGCCGGCGAACAGGCCAATGCGCTGGCCGCGGCCCACCGTCAACATCGAATTGATCGCACGCACGCCAGTATCGAGCGGACGGCGCACCGGATCGCGGTCCATCGCGTTGATCGGGCGACGTATCAGCGGCGCGTTGTGTGTGTTGCCCAGCGGTCCCTTGCGGTCGATCGGATTGCCGTGTGAATCGATCACGCGCCCGAGCAGGCCGTCGCCGACCGGCAGGTGCTGGGTGCGGTCTTCGTTGCGGCGCCAGGGGTGTTGCTGGCAGCCCAGGCGAATGGCGACTACCGGTCTCGGCCGCGGAATCACGACCGCGCCGCTGGCCAACCCATGAATGTCGCCGGTCGGCATCAGATAGGCACGGTCGCCGGAAAAGCCGACCACTTCGGCCTGCACCGGCGGCTGTCCCGGCATGCGAACCTCGCACACCGAGCCGACCGGCACGCGAATGCCGGCGGCTTCGAGCACCAGGCCGGCAACCCGCACCAGGACGCCGCAGGTCTCCAGCGGTTGCGGCTGGGCCGATAGCCGTTCGAGCCCGCTGAGATATTCAGACCAGCGTTCGCCAACGGCGCTCACCGCGACGGCGTTGTTCTCGAGCGGCGAATTCATCATGAGCGTCGCTCCACGGCAGCTGTGTTGTCCGGTCGGGCTTCGTCGCCGACACCGTTTCCGGCGGCGTCGACACGCCAGGGCTGCTCACAACCCAACTCGGCCGTTGCCAGCCGCCAGCGGGTCTGCATCTCGGCATCGACGGTGCCGATGTCGGATTCGACCAGGCAACCGCCGCGCGCCACCGATTGGTCGCCGATGACCCGCGCGCCGCGCGCCTGCAGCACGTCTGACGCGCCCTGCACAACCACGTCGAGATCGTCGGGATGGACCCGAACCGTGATGTGCTTGGCGCTCAGAAGCAAGACATCGAGTGCTTCGGTGGCGACCCGCGCCACCAACTCCGGGCGGGTCTGCAGCTCGGTACGGATGATCTGCCGCGCCAGGTTGGTTGCCGAAGCGGCCAGCGCGCTGGCCATCTTCTGCTGCAGCTCATCGAGTTGATCGCCAATGCTTTTGACCAAAGCGCCGATTTGCGTCCCGACCTGCCGGGCGTGGCTTTGCTTGAACGCATCGAGTGCGGCCAAGCCGTCGCGATAACCATCCTGATACGCCTGCTGGCGAGTGCTGTTCAGCAGGGTTTGCAGCTCTGCATGGGGGTCGACGGACGGCGTGTCGGCCTTGGCCGGGCGCGTTCCGCGCACTGGCGCGTCGGGCGTCTCGGCGCAGGTGTCCAGCGTGCCGGGCGTCCAGGCTGCAAAGTCGTTCAGTTCCTCGCGCGGAATGAAACGGCTGTAGACCGAGGGCTTGTTCCCGTCGGGCGGCGGCACGTTGCGGAACTGGCCTTTGGTGGGTGCTCTAGACGAAGTCATCGCCACCGCCCGAACTCAATGCAATCTGGCCTTCGTCACTCAGGCGGCGAATGATCTTCAACAGTTCCTTCTGTTCGGCCTCGACTTCGGAGACACGTACCGGACCGCGCGACTCCAGGTCTTCGCGCAAGGTTTCCGCCGCGCGGCTGGACATGTTGCGGAATATCCTGTCGCGCAGCTCCGGCGTGGCGCCCTTGAGGGCGATGATCAGCGACTCGCTCTGAACTTCCTTCAGCACGGTCTGGATGCCCTTGTCGACGAGCTTGTTGACATCGTCGAACGTGAACATGTTGTCCATGATCTTCTGCGCCAGATCGCCATCGGCCTCACGGATGAAGTCGATCGCCGCGGTTTCCGCGTTGGAGTCAAGCAGGTTGATCATCTCGGCCGCCGTCTTGACGCCGCCGAGGCTGGCCTTGCGCATCGACGAGCCGCCGGCCAGAACATTGCTCATCACGTCGTTCAGATCAGTCAGTGCCGATGGACGGATGCCATCCAGCGTCGCGATGCGCACCAGCACCTCGTTGCGTTGGCGTTCGGTAAAGGCCTTCAGCACCTCGGTCGAATGATTCGGATCGAGGTGCACCAGAATCGCCGCGACGATCTGCGGGTGTTCGTTTCGAAGCAGTTCGGCAACTGACCCCGCATCCATCCATTTCAGGCTTTCGATGCCCGAGATGTCGACGCTCGCGAGGATCCGGTCGAGCAGGATCTTCGCCTTCTCGTCGCCGAGTGCACGGCGCAACACTGCCCGGATGTATTCGTCGTTGTTTGGAACAAGCATGCTCTTGTCGCCAGCCAATTCGGCGAAACGGTCGATCACGTCGTCGACCCGCTCGCGCGAAACGGCTTTCATCTTGGCGATCGTCTCGCCCAGTTGCTGAACCTCTTTGGGCGACAGGTGACGAAACACCTCGGCGGCTTCCTCCTCGCCAAGCGACATCAACAGAATCGCTGCGTCTTCGACGCCAGTGCCGTCTGTTTGGCTCATGCTGCCGCTCCGCGGATGGTCTGGTGAATCATCGGAGTCAAGCCGGCTCGCCGCTCACCCAGCCGCTGACGATAGTAGCCACCGCGGCCGGGTTTTCTTTCGCCATGCTGCGGGCGCGCGCCAGCCGTTCCGCGGTCGACGGTCCTTCGAGGGCCCTGACTTCGGGCGACGGCAGGCCGGGCAATGTCTGATCGTCGTCGATCACGGCGTCGAGCCTTGCACCTGGCAGCGGTGACGGCGTCTTTAGTGCTGCCTTCATCGCCGGGCGGATCATTCCGAAAACGACCATCAAGCCGACCAAGGCCAGTGCGGCCGGCACGCCGATCAGGCGAATCAGGTCGAGGATTTCGGGTTGCTTCCACCACGGTGTCTCGTTCTTCTCGATCGACTCGATCTTGAAGGGTGCGTTGACGACCTTGACCGAGTCACCGCGTTCCTTGCTGAAGCCGATGCTTTCCTGCACCAATGCGGTCAGTTTCTCGATCTCGTCTGCCTTCAGCGCAACCGTCGTCGGCTTGCCCTTGGCATCGACGTCGGTGCGATGGTTGACGACGACGGCGGCGTTGACCCGGCGCACCGTGCCGGTGGCGTTGCGGGTCACGCGAACGGTCTTGTCCACCTCGTAGTTGGTCACCGCCTCGCGGCGGCTGGTTCCACCGGTGCCGTTGCCGCCCGCGGTTTGCAGCGGCTGGGCCTGGCCGTTGATCGGGGCAGTCGGAGTGATCGGCGGGACATTGGTTGCCGCGCCGGGTACGCCGGTGGGCAGCGCAGCACCGGCACCGGCACCGTTTTGTTCGGTGGTCTGCTGGCTGCGTACCGTGATTGTTCCGTTGCTGCCCTGGTTCGGTTTGAACTCTTCGGAGGTGGCTTCGGTCTGTGAAAAGTCGATGTCAGCGGTGACCGTGGCGCGCAGGTTCTCACGGCCGACGACGGGCTCCAGCAATTCGAGTATCCGTTTCGTATAGCCCGACTCGATCTGGTTGACGTATTGCAGTTGCTGGGCGTCGAGCCCGGCCTGGGCGCCTTCCGGTGACGACAGCAGCGCGCCGGTCTGGTCCAGCACGCTGACCGCCTTGGGGTTCATCTCCGGAACACTGCTCGAAACCAGGTGGACGATGCCGGCGATCTGGGCCCGCTCCAGGGTTCGCCCGGCACGCAGCGACAACATCACCGATGCGGTCGGCTTTTGCTGTTCTCGGAAAAAGCCGTTCTGATTGGGCAGTGCAAGGTGGACGCGGGCGCTTTCGACGGCGTCCAACGCGGTGATCGAGCGGGTCAATTCACCTTCGAGACCACGTTGAAAGCTCAGCCGCTCCTGAAACTGGGTCTGTCCGAAGCGGGCGTTGTCCATCAGCTCGAAGCCGATCACCGAGCCCTTTGGCAGGCCGGCCGAAGCCAGTTTGAGGCGAACGTCGTGAACCTTGGATGCCGGCACCAGAATGGCACTGCCGCCGTCAGCATGCTTGTAAGGCACGTTCATCTGCGAAAGCTGGGCGATGATCGCGCCGCCGTCTTTGTCAGACAGATTGGCGTACAAGACCTTGTAGTCTCCCTGGCTGCTCCACATCGTCATGGCCAGCACCACGGCCACCAATGCCGCGGTGCCACCGGCGAGTCCGAACTTCGATTTGGCGGGAAGCGCGGCCATCCGAGCGCCGAAGCTGTCCGCTGGTACCAGTTGAATCGGGCTGTTGACGGCGACTGCGTTGTCCATGGGGGCGGGGCGGGAACCAGAGAGGGCGGGAATGTCCGTGCCCTCGATTATTCGGAGCCAGCCGCTTTCACATACCCCGAACAGTCCGGGGAAGGGCGGTCTTTTTGTTGCCTGACGGGTGGCTTGCCCGACTAGGATTCCGACATGCCCCAATGGTGCCCGCCCTGTGTGGCGCCTGGACAGGGATTCAGTCGGAGATCTTGCAATGAACGTATCGCTCAAACCTTTCGACTTCGCACAGGCCGTGGCGCGTGCCGGCCTGCAGACCAATGGCCAGCCGCTGCAGCGTGGCAAGGCAGTCGAAGGCCCAGGTTTCCAGCAGGCGCTGACTCAGGCATTGGGCTCGGTTAGTAGCAGCCAAAAGTTTGCAAGCGGACTGCAGCGTGAGGTGCAACTCGACAATCCGGACGTCAGCATCGAGCAGACCATGGTCGCGATGCAGAAAGCCCAGATCGGCTTTCAGGCCACGCTTCAGGTCCGCAACCGTCTGGTGCAGGCGTACAGCGACATCATGAACATGCAGGTCTGAACGCACCGCAGGCACGTCTCGACCATTTTGTCCTGACCGTCAGTCCAGCGCCATCAATCGGCGTCGCTTCTGGGTCTGATCGATATACCGCTGCAACACGCGTTCTGCCGAGACGGGCAGGTTCAACATCTCGCAACCCATTCGCAAGCCCTGTGCATCTGCATTGAGCGTGCTGAGATGGTGCAAGCGCATCGCTACGGTGAAGCGGCAGTCCGCGTCGAAGTCGAAGTCGACCTCTCGGATCGTGATACCGGCGTCGAGTGTCGGCACGTCCTCGGGCAAGAACAGCGCGCAGCCACCGAGGCTCACGTCCAGAATCCGCAGCGCAAGATTGATTTCGTCGTGATTCGGATGTCGGAAGCGAGCGGTCGGTGAACTGCGCATCACCGGGCGAACACGGAAGGCACTGCGCCGCTGGAAGCGATACATGACGGTCGGCATTGCACAGCTCAACGCAGTGGTACGACCCGCATGGACCAGAACCAGGTCGGTGGCGTCGAACTGCAGCTTGACGCTGTCGAGGTAGCCCACCACTACGGCATCGTTGCTCTGCAGGATGGACTGCAGGTGGGGATCGTCAGGCGACGCGCTGAAGCTGATGGCCTCGCGCATGGCGTCGACCGTCCACAGGGTGGCGCCCAGAATCGCGCCGTCCGGGCCGTTGATGCTCAGCGGGACTGCGCCGTCCACCAGCGTGCGCAGCATCGCCTTGATCTGCGTCGGGGACGTGATGCGGAAATCGTCGAGGCCACCCGGTTCCTGCGACATGCTCTCCAGCGGCATCGGAGCGGTATCCATCATGGCGGCTTCCTCGGCTTCCTCGGCTTCCTCGGCTTCCTCGACTGCACTCAGTGGACGGTTTTCTGGCGGCCGGCCAGCATGGCGTCGAGGTCGTCGAGCCACGGTTCAGCCAAGTAGCGGATCTCGGCATCGTTGACGAGGATGCGCTCCATGATGCGGGTCTTCAGCTGCCGCTCTTCCGCCTCCAGCGGCGCTTGCGCCGCCGCATGCTTGAGCTGCGAAATGAGTACGGCGCAGGCACCTTCCAGCTTGACGACTTCGTCCCAGTTGCCAGAGCGGGCCGCCTGCAACATGTCATGACTGGCGCGCTCGATGGCCTCGTAGTAGTTGATCAGGTGTGCGTTCATGATGGGAGTTGCGGGCGAGTAGGAGTCCGGATCGAAACTCATGCGGGTGTGCCCACGACTTTGCCGCGAATTTCCATCCAGGCATCGCGCAGCGGTTGGACCAGCCGGCTGCACTCTTCGAGCGCGGCGTCATCGTTTCTCACGTTGGCCTCCGTCAGTCGGACCACGAGATAGTTGTACAACGAGGCGAGGTCGTCGGCCAGGGCGCCACCCTTCATGTTGAGGCCGCCTTTGAGACCTTCGTCAACGATTCGCACCGCACGTCCGATGGCGATGCCCTTGGCTTCGATCCGGTTCTCGCGCACTGCGCCGCGCGCCTGGGAAATCGATTCGAGCAGGCCATCAAACAACATCGCGATCAATTTGTGGGGGTCGGCCGAGGTGACTCCGGTTTCGACACCGATCTGCGAGTACATGCCGGCGGCCGGACGTTGTGACGCATTGCGAAAAGGGCTGGCTGAGGCATACATCGGAGAACATCCCATTGCTGTGCTGTGATGTTATGAATATCGGCTCGCCGAAAGTTCACTTGAGACCGGTAAAGCGTGCCAGATCGAAATTTCACACCGTTGTCTTCGCGCCATCCATGCTGCAGCGATCGACAAAAAAATATCGCCGCGGTCGTGCTGGTCTGCACGGCTGCGGCGATGTGGCGACTCGACTATCAAACGCGTAGCGCTTCGATCAGTTGCGAGATTTGTTCCAGGCCGTGATCTGCTGGGAAACGTAGCTGTTCAGGCCGCTCAGCGAGGCCAGTTTGGTGTCGAGCGCCGAATACTGCTTCAACAATCGTGCCCGTGTCGCTTCGATGCGGGCATTGAACGTTTCCTGATCCTTGCCGTTGAGCCGAATGCGGTTGCTCAGGCTGGCGCTGCGCGAAGTCAGGGTGCCTTCGGCACCAGTCACGGCTTTTGCAAAGGATTCGAACAGTGCTGCGATGCCTCGGTCTGCTCCAGTAACGTCCGCCGTGCTGGCCATTGCCAGTGCGACTTCGCTCGGATTGCCCAGAGCGGTGGAGAGTTTCGAATCGTCGGTGCTCAAACTACCGTCGCGTTGCAAGGAGATTCCCAGATCGCCCAGGCGTTTGATCACACTCGAGGTACCTGCAGTGCCTTGAACCAGGCTGCGCAGCTGGTTCTGAATGGTCAGCGCGGTGCGGTCGCCTTGCAGAATGCCTCCACTCTTGCTGGCTTCGTCGTATTTCGTCAATTCGCGCAGCGTTGTGTTGATGCCGTTGTAGGCCGCGACGAATTTGCCGATCGCATTCTTGAACGAGGCGGTGTCGATGCCGACCTTCAGGGTGACTTCTGCGGTTGTGGTCTTGATGGCGGTGAAGCTCATGCCATCGGCAACATCCTTGAACGTGTTGCTCGCCGAAACGAGATTCAGTCCGTTGATGGTGGCCTTGGCATCCAGCGCCGGCACCGTTTGTGTCAGTGAAGTGGGCGCGCCAGCGGTCGGATCGTAGGTCAATTGGCTGAGCCCACCCGTGGCGGGGACTCCGCTTTGGTCTATTCTGGTGATTCGCAACGCGTTTTCGGCGCCCGTCTCATTCGAGCGAATGACAAGCCGCGCACCGCTGCTGTCGTTCACGATGGACGCGGTGACCCCTGCCTTGGCGTCGTTGATCTTCGTCCGGATCGCCGCCAGCGTGTTTTCGCCAGCTGCGATCTCAATATCAAAGGGCAGACTGGCGCTTTTCGGGCTGAACTGGGTGCTTGTGCCGGTTGGCGGACCCAGGTCGGTCCAAGTGCCGGTTTCGATCCGAAGGGTGCCGGTTCCGACCACGACACTGCTGTCGGTAAAACCCGCTGATGCCAGGTTTTGCGCCTTCGCCAGTTGTGAAACCGAGACCGAGTAGTCTCCACTTGCCGCCGTACCGGCGCTCGTGACGCTGACACTGGCGCTGTCTGAACTGCTCGATGTCGTCTTGGTCCACGCGGACGGCGTGGCAAGTGCGGCTGCCGCATCCTGCAATGCAGAAACCTTGCTGCTGAGCTGGCCAAACGAAGACAGCTGGCTGTTGTACGTGACTTGCTTGCGCTGCAGCTGGGCCAGCGGACGTTGTTCGAGCGCAACCAGCTGGCTGACAATGCTCTGCACATCGAGTCCGCTGCCGATGCCGGGGGATGAGATGGCCATCTGGACGAAACTCCTTCGGGTTGGATTGTTATCGGCCGGGTAGGCGCGAACCTGAGCTCAATGGAGAACGCCGGAAGTGAACGGGTCTCTTCCGG
>JBBRID010000024.1:0-17651 GCA_038221635.1 Burkholderiales bacterium | reverse complement strand
GACTACTGCCAGATGCCGTTCATGTTTCTTTCGGCATTTTCTGACGATGCGACCGTCAACAAGGTCAACGAACTGGGTGCGGTCGCCTATCTGGTCAAACCGCTCGATATCCAGCAAATCGTGCCGGCAGTCGAGGCGGCTTTCGCCAATCTGGCGCGCGCCGCTCGCCACACCGCGGCGCCGCCGGTCGATCGGATCGCAGCGAATCAGCCCGCACTGACGCCAACCGTTGCAATGGCAGCAGGCGTGCTGATGCATCGGTATTCGCTGTCGCGAGCTGCTGCGCTGCAGCGCCTGCAGCGCATGGCCGACAACGAAGGCAAGCCGATCATCGAACAGGCTGAACGCCTGCTCGCCGCGATCGAGCTGTTGTCGGCTTCCGGCAGCGAATAGATCGCTCGGCAAGCTCGCTGCTCAGCGTGTCTTGATCGAGAAGTGGAAGCGCGCGCCGCAGTCCACTTCCGAATCGGCCCAGATTTCGCCCTCGTGGCGTCGAATGATGCGCCGCACCGATGCGAGCCCCACGCCGGTCCCAGGGTAGTCGGTGGCGCTGTGGAGCCGCTGGAAGACGCCAAACAGCCGGTCGGCGAAACGCATGTCGAAACCGGCGCCGTTGTCGCAGACGCTGAAAGTCTGCGGGCTGCTTTCGTGGCGACAGAATGCGATCTCCGGATGAGCCGTCTTGCTGGTGTATTTCCAGGCATTGCCGAGCAGGTTCTCGATCACCATGCGCAGCAACACCGGATCGCCGACGACCAGCATGTCGTTGTCGATGCGCAGGCTGACTTCTCGCTCAGGCCATTGCCGGCGCAGGTCTTCGGCCACGAAGCCAACAAGCTGCGACAGGTTGACGGGTTGGCGCGCCAGCGGCTGGCTCGACAACTGGGACAGCGCCAGCAGCGCATCGATCATGCTGTTCATGCGGGCGGCGGCGCCAAGCACGCGATCGAGGTGATCGTTGCCGATGCGGTCGAGGGCCCGGCCGTAGTCCTCTTTCAGGATCTTCGTGAATCCTTCGACGACCCGGATCGGCGCGCGCAAATCGTGCGAGACCGTGTAGCTGAACGATTCATGCTCAGACTCGACGGCGGACATGGCCGATGACGCCGCCGTAGCCGCTTCGGCCGATGGCTCGGCTGCGTGCGGCACAGCCGATGCGGCCTCATCCGCGCCGCGGTTCGGCCGCTTGTCGAGTTCATCGCGCAGCGCCTTTTCGCGGCGCAGCAGCATCAGGCAGACCGCCGCAATCGCCAGTGTCACAAGCAACAGCAGCGCCATCATCCCCGGCCAGATCCAGTCGACCGGTGCCGATGACGTTTCAGCAATCGACTGCGCCTGCAGCGGCTGGCAGGCCAACAGCGTGCCGACCATGCCCCATGTTGACCAGCTTCTGGACCGGGCTGCCGGCGCCGCCATGCCGCCGCCGGACGTTTGCACGCCAGCAGGGTAAAGCGCCACCAAACCGTTTGCCATCGGGCTCATTGTATGTAGCAGCAAGGGCAATTCCTGCAGCGCGCAACCCCGGGCAGCCGGTCTGCCCAAGGCCCCAAGACTCAAGTTTGACCCAACTTCAACCGACAATACTGGTGTTGGAACAAGGCGGCAACGATGATTCATGCACCCTCCCGTCATGGGATTGGCCCTCATAAGCAAGCAGATCGTGCCGACTCCTCGACCGTGCATGGACGTCGTGGCGGGTATGCGGCGGTGCGCAGATGCTGATTCGACAGCCGATCATCCGTGCGCCAGACGGTGCTGACGGCCCCGCCGGTGGAGCCCCAGGTGCGGCCGAACACATTGCCAAGCCTGGGTACCTCGACCCGATTGCGCTGCAGCGCTTGCATGAACTCGATCCGCTGGGCAAGGGGAAGCTGTTCGAACGGGTGGTTGAAGCGTTCAACACGTCGACCAACCGCCTGCTGCCGCAGATGCGGCTTGCCGGGCAGGCCGGTGACCTGAACGGTGTACGCCACGTGGCTCACACGCTCAAATCTTCGTCGGCCAGTCTGGGCGCGACCCGCCTTTCGAGCCTGTGTGCCGATCTGGAGCAGCAAATGCGTGGCGGAATTGCCTTCGATGTCGATGGACAGATCGAACGAATTGCCGCCGAGATAACGGTCGTGTTACAAGCTCTGAAAGTCATGACGGAACCAGCGGAATGAACAACAGCGCGGAATGGGTCGACGAGGATGGCCTCGCACAGCCCAAGGTGCTGCTTGTCGATGACGACGAGGTCAACCTGCTGTTGACTTCGCAAGCCTTGCGCGAGCATGGTTTCGCCGTCACCGAGGCAACCAGCGGCGAGAACGCCTTGCAGTTGCTCGGGCGTATCCATCCCGATGTCGCCGTGCTGGATGCGGTGATGCCTGGAATCGACGGCTTCGAAGCCTGCCATTCCTTGCGCCAGATGGCGGGTTTCGAGTCTTTGCCGGTGCTGATGTTGACCGGCCTGGACGACGAGGCGTCGATCAACCGCGCCTACGAGGCAGGTGCCACCGACTTTTTCGTCAAGTCCAACCAATGGAGCCTGCTGGCTGGACGACTGCGCTATTTGCTTCGCTCGTCGCGCACCCGGCTCGAGCTGGAACGCAGCAAATCCAAGCTGGCGCGTGCGCAGGATCTGGCCCGGATGGGCAGCCTGGACTGGCGCCGCAGCCAGCGCAACCTGATCTTCTCGACCGAGGGTCTGCGCGTACTCGGTTTTGCACCGGACGAAGTGTTGAGCTTTCGAAAGCTGCTGCGGATGTTGTCGTTTGAAGATCGCGGCGGTCTGCTGAGCGTCCTTCACGAGGCGTTTCGCCACAATTCGCTGATCGCGACCGACGTTCCGATCACCCTCGATGGCGGCCGCCTGCGCATCATCCACGCTGAAGCCGAGCCCGAATTCAACGAACACGGCAGCCTGATCGGCTATACCGGCATCGTTCAGGACGTCACCGATCGACGGATGGCGGAAGACAAGATCCGCCATTTGGCCAACTTCGATGCGCTTACTGGCCTGCCGAATCGGCGCCAGCTGATCTGGCGCACCGAGCGGGCCCTCGAGCATGCCCGGCGCCTGAACCACCAGGTCGGTCTGTTGCTGATCGATCTCGATCGCTTCAAGGTCATAAACGACACCCTGGGCCACGGAGCTGGCGACGACCTGCTGATGGAAGTGGCGCGACGCCTGCGCTCGGCCGTTCGACATTCTGATCAGGTGATGGAGAGTTCGCTCGAAAGCATGGCGTCCCGGGCGCACCGCACTCTGGAAGCCGTTGGGCGGCTCGGGGGTGACGAATTCGTAGCGCTGCTGCCCGAAGTGGCTGACGAGCTCGATGCCGAACGCGTAGCGATGCGCGTGCTCGATCTGATGCGTGAGCCGATTTTCGTTGGTGGCCAGGAGTGTTTCGTCACCGCCAGTGTGGGCATCGCGCTGTTCCCACGGGACGGTGAAACCGTTGCCGACCTGATCCGCAACTCGGACATGGCGATGTATTCGGTCAAGTCCCAGGGGCGCAACAACATGTCCCTCTACCGGCCCGCGTTGGCTGGCAAAGGCCGCGAAAAAATCGAGCTCGAGAGCGCACTTCACAAGGCCATCGAGCGCAACGAACTGGTCCTGCATTACCAGCCGAAGATCGACGTGCGCGCCGCGCGGATGGTCGGCGCGGAGGCGCTGATGCGCTGGCAGCGCGGCTCGGTGCTGGTGCCGCCAGGGGATTTCATCCCGCTGGCAGAGGAAACCGGACTGATCATTCCGATGAGCGAATGGGCGATTCGCGAGGCTGCGCGCCAGGTCCGGCTGTGGCGCGACAGTTTTGGATTTTCCGATTCGATCGCCGTCAACCTGCCGAACCGGCTGTTCGAGCGCACCGATCTGGTCGAACAAATTCATCAGGCGGTCACGCAGTATGGCGTGCCGCATGAATCGATCATGTTGGAGATCACCGAAAACAGCCTGATGCGGGATCTGCAGAACGTGATGCCGTCGCTGCATCGGCTCAACGAGATCGGCGTCGAGATCTCGATCGACGATTTCGGCACCGGTTATTCGTCGCTGGCCTATCTGACGACGTTGCCGATCAGCGAGTTGAAGATCGACCGCGGCTTCGTCAAGGATCTGGGGATGACTCCGCAAAGTTCTGCCGTCGTCACCGCCATCATCGCGCTCGGCCGGTCGCTCGGTCTACGCGTGGTTGCCGAAGGGGTCGAGAACCTGCGCCAGATGGAGGTGCTGCACCGCCTGGGTTGCACGGTGATGCAAGGCTTCCTGTTCAGCCGCCCGCAATTGCCCGATGCGATCGAGGCCTGGCTCAAGCAGACCGTGCTGCCGAAGAAGGCACCATGGATCCCGCCCTCTGCCTACGGCCACGAACCGATGCGCAACACGGGCGAATTGACGGTCCGGGCGAGCCCGGGGCCCTGATCAGAGCGGGCGCAGCGCATCGACTCATGGCCGAACAGCCAGTCAGGCCCTGAGCTGCAGCCACATGGGAATCTTGGCGAGATATCCCGCCTCGCCACGGATGGCCATCGGCTCGACGCCAAATTCCTTGAAGCCTGCCGATCGGTACAGAGACTCTGCTGGCGTGTTGCCTTGCGTGACCGTGAGAGTGACCACACGCGAATGAAAAAGCACCCTGGACGCCGATCTCCTGGTGTTCGATCTGGTGGTCCATGACTTCGATGGGGACGGAGCTTGTGTTGGCTGCGGTTCAAGCGAAGCGGGCGCGAGCGAAGCGATGCCAGACCCGCGATGGCAACAACGTAGCGCGTTGTTTGATGGTGGAAGGCGTGGGATTCGAACCCACGGAGGGCGCAAACCCTCGGCAGTTTTCAAGACTGCTGCCTTAAACCGCTCGGCCAGCCTTCCTGTGCAAGCCGTCAAGTATATCGGCCGTGCACTTGCTATCTCGGCCGCGCCAGCTGCTTCGGTCGAAACGGCCGCGATGCCATGCCCGTTGGGCGGGTTTGGGCGTCCCGTCAGCGCTGCGAGGCGCAGTCCACCTGGATCAACTCACGATTCCCGCCATCGATGCACATGGCGCTCAGCGCGCCGCCCCAGACGCAGCCGGTGTCCAAGGCGATCAGGTCTGGCCGGTTGACAAGTCCAAGCGCTGACCAGTGGCCGAAGGCAATTGGCTGGCCAGCGGTGCATCGTTGCGGGAAGTCGAACCATGGAATCAACCCTGGCTCGGGTTTGTCGAGCCCGTGTTTGCTGCCGAATTCCAGCGATCCGTCGGGCTTCAAAAAGCGGGCGCGGGTCAACGTGTTGACGACCACGCGCTGGCGATCGTTGCCGCTCAGATCTTCGCTCCATTGAGCCGGCTCGTTGCCGAACATCTTGCGCAGAAAGGCGGGCAGATCGGGTCCGCGCAAGCGCGTTTCCACTTCATTCGCCAGGCGCAGCGTCTGCTGCAGATCCCATTGCGGCATCACGCCGGCATGCACCATCAGCCACTCGTCGGCGAAGATGGCCAACGGTCGCTGGCGAATCCACTCGATCCAGGCCTCGCGCTGTGGTGATGTGAGAACATCGCCCAGGGTATCGCTGCGGTGCAGCGGGCGCACGCCGAAGGCAACGGCCAGAAAATGCAGGTCGTGGTTGCCGAGCAGGCAACTGGCGCTGGCTCCGAGCGCGCGCAGCTGCTGCAACGTCGACAGGTTGTCCGGACCGCGGTTGATCAGATCGCCGAGCACGAACAAATGGTCGCGCGAAGCCGAGAAATCGATTTCGGCAAGCAGTCTTTTCAAAGCACTGCCACAGCCCTGCAGGTCGCCAACGAGGTAATGCATGCCGCGATTCTGCTACCCTTTGCCGCTTCTCGGCTCGCGGCCCTGGTGCCTGGCGCATGGACGTTGCCCTGCTCGTATTCCTGATCTTTCTGAACGGCCTGTTTGCGATGTCCGAGATGGCCTTGACGGCTTCACGAAAAGCCAGGCTGCAGGTGATGGTCGAAACCGGCGATTCCGGTGCTCGCGCCGCGATGGCCTTGCACGACGATCCGACGCGCTTTCTGTCGGTGGTGCAGATCGGCATCACCTCGATCGGCGTGTTGAACGGCATCGTCGGCGACGCAGCCTTTTCGGCGCCATTTGCGGCCTGGTTGCGCGCCACTTTCGATCTGCAAGATCCGGCCGCCGAAATCACCGCCACGGCGATGGTCGTCGTGTCGATCACCTTCGTGACCATCATCTTCGGTGAACTGGTTCCGAAGCGGCTGGGCCAGATGTATCCGGAAAGCGTGGCCCGCCTGGTGGCCAAGCCGATGGACTGGTTGTCGATCATTGCCAGCCCGTTCGTCAAGCTGCTCGCTTTCTGCACGGTCGGCACGCTTGCGCTGCTCGGCATCAAGGGCGGCCCGACGCGAAGCGTGACCGAAGAAGAAATCGCCGCCAGCCTGGAAGAAGGGCTCGATGCTGGCGTGATCGAGGCTCAGGAGCACCAGATGGTCCGCAACGTCTTCCGGCTCGACGACCGACAGGTTGGCTCGATGATGATTCCACGCTCCGACATCGTCTGGCTCGATGTCAACCAGTCGCCCGAGGAGGTTATGCGAATCGTCGGCTCCGAGGAGCATTCGCGCTACCCGGTTTGCCGCAACGGACTGGCCGATGTGGTTGGTGTGGTCTCGGCGCAGACGCTGCTGCGACAGGCGGTTCAGGGCTTGCCGCTGTCGCTGGCGCAAATACCCGATGCCATCCAGCCCGGTGTGTTCGTGCCTGAAACCCTGTCCGGCATGGAGTTGCTCGAGCAGTTTCGCGCGTCAGGGGCCCAACTGGTGATGGTGGTCGACGAATACGGTGAGGTGCAAGGCATGATCACCGTGCGTGACGTGCTGGAAGCGATCACCGGCGAATTCACGACGCCGACCGACGACGATACTTGGGCCGTCTCGCACGGCGACAATGGCTGGCTGTTCGATGGCCTGATCCCGGTTCCCGAACTGAAAGACCGGCTCAACCTGAAAGAGCTTCCCGAAGAAGACCGCGGCCGCTACAACACGCTGGCCGGAATGATCATGCTGCTGCTCGGGCGGGTGCCGGTGACTGCCGATTCGGTCGATTGGGAAGATTGGCGTTTCCAGGTCGTCGAGATGGAAGGCAAGAGAATTGACCGCGTCCTCGCCTCGCCGATCGAGGAATCACAATCCCCCGTTCCGAAATCAGACCAATCAGACTCATGACCAAAGAAGTTCTGCCCCTCTACCGAGAGCCGGTACAGCTCAACGCGCAGTTGCATCGCCACAAGAAGCTGAAACCGCACGACAACGTGGGCGCGCTGGTGAACACCCATGCTGTCTACGTGAATGCGATCGAGTTCTCGCAGGCGTCACTCGCCTTTCCCATCATCTTCGTGCAGCCGACTCCGAGCAATCCGCAGATCTCGCCGGTTGCGATGCTTGGTCTGGTACTCAACGACAACCTGTTTGTCGACGCCGGACGCTGGGATGCCGTCTACCTGCCGGCGTTTTTCAGACGCATGCCGTATCTCACCTCGCCGTTGCCGGGCAGCGATCAGATCGGCGTCTACATCGACGCGCAATGGCCGGGACTGAACGAGAGCGAAGGTGAAGCCCTGTTCACCGATGATGGCGAGCAGGCGCCGGCGCTGGTGCAGGCGATCGATTTCCTGAAGGCCTTCGACGAGGAAGCCAAACGGACCGCACAGTTCTGCCAGCAACTGCAGGCGCTGGGTCTTTTCACCGACATGAAGGCCGACGTGACGCTGCCCGATGGAGAAAACCTGACCGTCGACGGTTTCATGACCGTCGACGAGGGCAAGCTCGGCAAATTGTCTGATGCCGCCGTGCTCGGGCTTCATCGCAGTGGCGCGCTGGGGCTCGTTCATGCGCACCTGCTTTCCCTCAATCACATGGCCGGACTCATTTCTCGCCACGCACGTCGCCACGCCGGCTGAGGCGATGCCCGCGAGTTTGCCCAGCGCTGACGATTCGACATGTTGAACGCCTTCAGCGACCAACGGCAATTTGATCGCCATTCGAGGCCGCCTCAGCCATGCTGACCGATTCTTCCCGCCAAGTACTGAGAACCTTCCTGACCGGCCTGCTGGCGGCCTTGCCATTGATGGCGACGGTCGCGGTCTGTGTTTGGGCCGTGCGGCTGATGTACGGGTGGTTCGGCCCCGGCAGCCTGATCGGGCATGTGCTCGTCGCGATCGGCTTCGGCGGCGTGGGCACCGAATTGGCGTCCTACCTGGTTGGCATGCTGGTGGTCGTGCTGCTGATCTTTACGCTGGGGATCCTGGTGCAGACGCGCCTGCGGCGCGTGCTTTCGCGCTTCTTCAACCGGGTCATCAATCGCATTCCGCTGGTCGGCAAGGTGTACGACATGGCGAAGCGTTTCGTCGACTTGCTTGCGCAGCGGGACAAGTCGCAGACGCGATCGATGAGCCCCGTCTGGCTGCATTTCGGTGGCCCCGGCGGCGCTGCGGTGCTCGGCTTGTTGTCGACGCCCGAGCCGGTCGACGTGGCAGGGCAGGCTTATGTCGGCGTGCTGGTGCCGACGGCGCCGATTCCGGTCGGCGGTGGCCTGTTGTTCGTGCCTCAGGAGTGGGTCATTCCCGCCAATCTCGGTGTCGAAGCGGTCACGAGTATCTATGTCTCGATGGGCATCACCGCGAAACAGCACCTTGGTGTGGTCGGCCCGATCATCGAGGCGGCGACCGCGCAGCAGGCACCGATCGCCGACACCGCTCCCGCCAGCCATCATCCTGGCACGCGGGGCGTCGGTTGAGCCGATGCAACGTTGCTGACGCGAGCAGAATCGGCAGAATCATGGTGCCCCCATCAAGAACGAATCGGCAAGTGGCACCGGATCGTCATGTCGACGACCCGATGTGGTCGGATTTCAGCTCGATGTTCGAGTTCCTGCCATTGGGCGCCTATCGATCTTCTGCCGACGGTGCCCAGCTGCGGGCCAACAAGGCCCTGGTCGAGCTGAACGGCTTTTCGACCGAAGCCGACATGCTGGCCGTGGTCAACGACATCGCGGGCGAGTGGTATGTCGACCCTAGCCGACGCAGCAGGTTCCGCGAACTGATCGAGAGTGAAGGCCAATTGAGTGGGTTTGTATCCGAGGTCTATCGCTACAAGACCCGCGAGCGAATCTGGATCAGTGAAAACGCCCATGTCGTTCGCAATTCTCGGGGCGAGATCGCCTTTTACGAGGGCACTGTCGAGGAGATCACCACCCGTGTCGAAGCCGAACGGGCCTTGCGCCGCAGCGATTCGGAATTTCGGTCGCTCACACAGCATGTTCCTGGTGTCTTGTATCGCGTTGTCATCACGCCGCAGAACGAGAAGCGATATACCTTCGTCAGCGATGGCGTGCGCAAACTCTACGGGGTGACGCCGGAGGCGGTGATGGCCGACGGTGAACTGCTGACACGCATGCGCCATCGAGGCGACCTGGCCCGGCTTCGTCAGCACTGGCTGGCCATCGTCGAAACCGATGAGACGCTCGACGTCGTTTTTCGCATCGTGCTGGCCGACGGGACCCACAAGTGGGTGCAGATGACCTCTTCGGCCGTTTCCCGGGATGAGCACGGGACGGTCAGGGTTGGCTTGGTGCTCGACATCACTGCCAGAACCGAGGCCGAAGCTGCGCTGCGTGATCGTGACAAGCTATGGAAGCTCGCGCTGGAGAGTACCGGGGACGGCGTGTGGGACTGGAATATCCGCACCGGGGTCGTTACCTATTCCGAACGCTTCTTCGAGATGTACGGCCTTGCTGGAAATGCAACATCCACGCTGGCGGAAAATTTCGACAAACGAACTCACCCGGATGACCTCAAGCGCGCGCTGCGTGACCGGCAGGCGCACCTCCAGGGGTTGACCCCGGTCTATGTCAACGAGCGCCGGGTCCGCGCAGACGATGGCATCTATAAGTGGGTACTCGCTCGTGGCATGGTGATCGGCCGGGACGAGCAGGGACGGCCGACCCGGATGGTCGGAACCCATACCGACATCAGCGAACGCAAGAAGTCCGAGGCCTTGATCTGGCAGCAGGCGAACTTCGATGCACTGACCGGGCTGCCGAATCGGCGCATGCTGCGGGACCGGCTGGAACAGAACATCAAGAAGACCAGCCGCGCGGGCCTGCAACTGGCGCTGTTGTTCATCGACCTCGATCATTTCAAGCAGGTCAACGACAGCGTAGGCCACGCGATGGGTGATCAACTGCTGATCCAGGCTGCGCGCAGGATCAGCGCCTGTGTGCGCGAGGTCGATACCGTGGGCCGGCTCGGCGGCGATGAGTTCACCGTGATCCTGTCGGAGATGTCCGATCCCGAGCGCGCCGACCAGATCGCGCAGAAGATCGTTCAATCCATGTCCGAGGGATTCAGACTGGGTACCGAAGTGGCATTTGTATCCGCCAGCATCGGCATCACCCTGTATCCGGACGACGCAGCCGATATCGACGAACTGTTCAAACACGCCGACCAAGCCCTGTACATGGCCAAGGACGGTGGGCGCAACCGCGTCGGACACTTCACCGCGTCCCTCGAAGAAGCTGCGCAGACGCGTCGCATTCTCGCCAACGACCTTCGAAGTGCGCTGGCCGAAGAACAGTTCTTCGTGGTCTACCAGCCGATCATCGACGTGGCCAGCGGCCGCATCCAGAAGGCCGAGGCGCTGATTCGCTGGCAGCATCCGACGCGCGGCCTTGTCAACCCCGCCGATTTCATCCCGATTGCTGAATCGACCGGTCTGATCGTCGAGATCGGCGATTGGGTCTTTCGACAGGCGGCTTTGCAGCTGCGCCGCTGGCGCGCCGATATCGACCCCGAGTTTCAGGTCAGCATCAACAAGTCGCCGGTGCAATTCATCCATGCACAGGGCAGTCAGGCGCGCTGGTTCGACTTCCTTCACGAGCTTGGTTTACCTGGACAAAGCCTGGTGATCGAGATTACCGAAGGTGCACTGCTCGATCCGGCCTCCGGTAGCAACCGCCAGTTGCTTGAACTGCGAGATGCCGGCATCGGCGTCTCGCTCGACGATTTTGGAACCGGCTATTCATCTCTGTCGTATCTGCAGCGCTACGACATCGATTTCCTCAAGATCGACAAGGGCTTCGTCAAGCACCTGGGTGTGGGCTCCAAGGACCTGGCGCTGTGCAAGGCGATCATCGTGATGGCGCACGAACTCGGCATGAAGGTCATCGCCGAGGGCGTCGAGACCAACGAGCAGTTCGAGCTACTGGCTGCCTCTGGCTGCGACTTTGTCCAGGGCTTCCTGTTTGCTCGCCCGCTGCCGGTCGAAGAGTTCGAAAATTTGCTGCGCTCGCGCTGAAATGCCACCGCTGCGATTGCAGCGAGCGGCTGTGCGGGGTCAGATCATCTCGAACGGACAGTGCAGTCGCAGGTATTCCCGGAAGTGCTTCACTATACCCAACACGCTGTCTAGCTCGGCGTGCGCTACGGTTGCAAGGTCTCCGCACTTGATCTGGTTGTCCGCGGGCCGGCCGGAATTGCGCTGCCCCAGCTGCAAATCGAGCCGCCACTGCGTCAAAAGCCCCAATGCGTCGATCAAGTCGGCCGCGAGGCCAGCGGGAAGATCATGGTGATCGACCAGTTGTAGCAGTCGTTCGCGCGTGGACACTCCAGCGACTCGGTGTTTGAACGCAAGGCTGCGCACGCCGTGCACGATCTGGAAGCTGCCCGATTTTTTCAGATCGACCACCTGATGATGGCCATCCGCACGCGGGATGAGCCATTGCCACCAGCCGCCCCCGCTGTGATCGAATTGCGCGATCGGCCGCGTGAATCGCGCCAGGAAAGCATCCGTATCCGGAACCAGTGACCACAAGTCGGCCTTGAGGTCGACGAGCAGTGCGGTATCTCCTGCGATCGCTCGCGCATCCATCAGGATGGCCAATTGGAGCGCACCGCTGGCATCCGCGTCGTGGCCCCAGCCACGAATCGCCTGCCTGAATTCGCTCTGGGGGCGGCGCCATTGCGGGTTGTTGATCATGATGCCGCCAGGGCACAGCGGGTAGCCGAATTCCAGCAGTTCGGCATTGAACGAGTCGGCCAACTCGGCCAGTTGGTCGAATGCGCAGCCGTCGCGCAGCAGCAGCCCGTTGTCCTGATCGGTTTTCAAGGTCTGCTCGCGGCGACCTTCGCTGCCCATCACGAACAGGCAGCTATCGCGAACCACTTCGTCGGGCGCCAGCAGGGCCCATAGGCGGGACATCAAGCGGTCGCTGAGTGCGCAAACCAGATCGGTGATCAGTGCGATGCCGATGCCGCTGCGGTGCAGCAGCGGTATCAGCTCATCGATCGATCTCGCAACTTGACGCAACTCGATGGCTGTCGTTGCTTGTTCGATATCGGCCGCAAGAGACTGAGCGTCGGCACTGATCTGCGCGAGCAGGGCCGACGCAGCTGACAGGTGCCCCCCGCCCGCAAAGGGATGGCCGCCGCTCTCATTCTCCGTCATGATCTGGTCGCCATCCGGAGCTCTGAACGGCCGCTCAACCGGAGCGGCGAACTCGCTGTCGATCAATGACCCGATGCGCCGGATGCCCCAATGCCGGTCTCCGATCGCACCTGCTGGGCGAGGAAGCCGGCACGGTCGATCTTCGCACGCTTGGAATTGTCGAGCACCGAGAACAGCCAGATGCCGACGAAGGCGATCGTCATCGAGAACAGTGCTGGAGAGGTGTACGGGAACAAGGCCGAACCCTTGGGATTGCCGAGTGTGGCCTCCCAAACCGACGGCGAGACGATGGTCAGCGCGACTGACGAGATCAGGCCCAGAAAGCCGCCGATGACCGCGCCACGCGTCGTGCAGTCTTTCCACAACACACTCATGAACAACACCGGGAAGTTGGCTGATGCGGCAATCGCAAAGGCCAGTGAGACCATGAAGGCAATGTTCTGCTTCTCGAACACGATGCCAAGCACGACTGCAACGACACCCAGCGCAATCGTTGTCATGCGCGAAACCTTCAACTCGGACGCACTGTCCGCCTTGCCTTGCTTCACGACGGTGGCGTAGATGTCATGCGACACCGCCGAGGCTCCTGACAAAGTCAGGCCCGCCACCACCGCAAGGATGGTCGCGAATGCGACTGCCGAAATGAAGCCCAGGAAAACGTTGCCGCCAACCGCATTGGCCAGGTGGACCGCGGCCATGTTGTTACCGCCGATCAACCCCCCGTTGGCGTCGAGGAAGCTCGGGTTGGTGAGTACGAAGGTGATCGCGCCGAAACCGATGATGAAGGTCAGCAAGTAGAAATAGCCGATCCAGCCGGTTGCCCACATGACCGACTTGCGCGCTTCCTTGGCGCTCGGAACGGTGAAGAAGCGCATCAGGATGTGCGGCAGGCCGGCGGTACCGAACATCAGCGCCATACCGAAGCTGATCGCCGAGATCGGATCCTTGACGAAGTTGCCTGGCCCCATGATGGACTGTCCCAGCTTGGCTGCTTCCTCGGCCGTCTTCCCGCCGGTGGTCGCAAGATCGGTCTTGATCTTCACCGCCTGAGCGAACATCGCTTCGGGGCTGAAACCGAAATGCCAGAGCACGGAGACCGCCATGAAGGTCGCACCGCCGAGCAACAGGCACGCCTTGATGATCTGCACCCAGGTGGTTGCGGTCATTCCGCCGAACAGCACGTAGACCATCATCAGACCGCCGACGATCACCACCGCGATCCAGTACTCCAGACCGAACAGCAGCTTGATCAACTGACCCGCGCCAACCCTCTGCGCGATCAGGGAGAACGCGACGACGCCCAACGTGCCGGATGCCGCGAAAATCCGCACCGGCTTTTGCTCGAAGCGGAATGCGGCGACGTCGGCAAAGGTGAACTTGCCTAGGTTGCGCAGTCGCTCGGCCATCAGGAAGGTGATCACCGGCCAGCCGACCAGGAAGCCGATCGAATAGATCAGGCCGTCGAAGCCGCTGGCCATCACCGCTGCCGAAATGCCGAGGAACGACGCCGCCGACATGTAGTCGCCAGCGATTGCCAGTCCGTTCTGGAAGCCGGTGATGCCACCACCGGCGGTGTAGAAATCGGACGCAGACTTGGTTTTTGCGGCGGCCCATTTGGTGATGAACAGTGTCAGCACGACGAAGCCGGCGAACATCGAGATCGCGGTCCAGTTGGTTGCCTGCTTGACCGCCTGGCCGAGGTCGGCACCGGCTGCGTGTGCAGCTGCTGCTGCAAGCGCAATGCCGAGAGCCAGCAACGTCGTGCGCAGCTTGGCGACAGCGGAAAATTTGGAAAGGGCGCGGCTCATTTCTGCACCGCCTTGGCGATCTCGGCCGACAGGGCGTCGAACTTGCCGTTGGCCCGGCGCACATAGACTGCTGTGATGATGATCGTGAAAACGATGACGCCAAAGCCTACCGGGATACCCAGCGTCATCACGCCATCGCCGAGTCGGCGCGACAGGAATTCCTTGTCGAATGCGACCAGCATGATGAATCCGTAGTACACGACCATCATCGCCAGCGTGAGCCACCAGCCGAATTGGCTGCGGCTGGACTTCAGCTCCTGGTATTGGGGAAGGTTTGCGATCCGAGTCGCAAGGTCGTTTTCCATGGGATATCCTTGGTGGGCTGGCTTCTGCCGGCCACTGCGTTCCCGCCGCAACTCGGATGCTGCGCATGTTGCGCCGAGTCACTGACCTGACTCTGACTCGATCCCAACAAAGACTGACAGGCGTCTTGATGGCGAGCCGGCTTGCCGCGCGCCTTCAGCGTCTCCCGCCGCGCGCGCGCCAGAGCGGCTTTTTCCCCTTCAGGTGCCGTTCGATGCCGTCGTTTAGCCGACTGCGAAGGTCGGTCACTGCATCGAGTTGGCCATAGATGTCGGGAAAGCGCAGGTCGAGCCAGAGCCACAGCGTGCAGGCCCGAAGAGCCTGTTCCATGCGGTCGAGCCGGCTATGTTCGTCGACTTCATCGAGAAACCACGGGCTGTCGACTCGACCGACCAGCGAATGGGCTTCGGTCCAGCCAAGAAAGTGCTGCAACTGTTCGTCACTGCGCGAATCGACCGGTGCCTGTGAATAGGTGAATCGCTGACGAAGCGGCAGCGTGCTGGCTCGTTGGTCGAGTTGTTCGGCGATCGCCACCATCTGCGACAGTTCGGCGACTTCGAAATGAGCATCGTCGAGTTGCAGCTGCGCCATGAAGACGCCGAGCACCGCGCCGAGCTGGTTCTTGCCGAGGCGGCTCGCGATGGTGTCGACATGCCACCAGTTCGGCGCCACCGCGGCTTTGAAATCGCGCGGTGCGCGAGCGGGCGTCTGCATCATCTCCTTCAGCACCCGGGCCGCTTGCGGCTCGGCGTCTTTCATGACCCCGGCGAAGCCTTCCTCCTGCAGGCCGTAGCGGCCAGCGCGGCCGGCGATCTGATGAATCTCCGACTCGTCGAGCGAGCGGTCACCCACCCCGTCGAACTTGGTCAAGGTGCTGAACAACACGCGACGTATCGGCAAGTTCAGCCCCATGCCGATGGCGTCGGTAGCTATCAGAATGGCGGCGTGGCCTTGCGCGAAACGCTCGGCCTCGCGGCGCCTCACTTCCGGCGGCAACGCGCCGTAGATCACCGCCACGCTGTGGCCCTCGGTGGCAACCTGGTCGCGCAGCATCAAGACCTCGCGGCGGCTGAATGCGACGACCGCATCGCCGGTTCGCAGGCCACTCATCGGCACGGGCGCCGGCAACAAATGGACCGGCTGTTTGCGTTCGAAGTGGCGAATCTGCGCCTGCTCGCCACACAGGCCCAGCAGATTTTCGATCGCCGGCACGGCATGGGCAGAACAGATGATCAGCAGCTCTTGCGCCGGCACGCCAACGATCGCCTGCGTCCAGGCCCAGCCACGTGACTTGTCGAACAACATCTGCGCCTCGTCGATCACTGCCATCTGCACCGGCGTGCGCGTGCCAACCATCTCGATGGTGCTCGAGACGAGCCGCGCACCTTCGGTTGGCACGTTCTCTTCGCCGGTCAGCAGCGAACAGGCGACGCCGCGTGCCTGCAGCCGATCGCGGCCTTCGAGCGCCAGCAAGCGCAATGGCGCGAGGTAGCAACCCGTCGCTGCCAGTGCCAGCTGCTCGAACGCGGCGTGAGTCTTGCCGCTGTTCGGTGGACCGACGCAGATCGTCACCTTGCGTGCGAGCCGGCGCGCCAACGGAAAACTGTCGGGATAACCTTGGAAACGCAGCTCGATCGTCAGGTCCTCGAGCGTATCGAGCTCGTTGACCCGGTTTGCCCAGCGAGTGAACGCACGTTCGCAACCGGCTTCGAGTTCAACGAACGGACGCGGCAGCGAGCATTCGGCCTGCAGCCCGGGCAACAGGGACTCGATGCGCGCCGGATTGACCGCCGCCGCCTGTTCCACCAGCGTATCGAGACGGCTTTTCAGGGCGTCGGCGAGAAGATAGCCGGGCGGTGCGCCGAGTGCGGTGTGAAAAGCAGCTTCGTTGCCGTCGCGAAAGAACGCCCAGACCGCTTGGGCATCGGCCGGCGCAAGGTGGGCGACCTGCAACTGCCACGGCTCTTTGCGGTGCCCGTAGCCCAGTGTCAGCGGCTGGGTCAGCAGACGTTTCCAGGTGTTGCCGTTGCGCCGAATGCCGAGCTGATCCAGTTGAGCGTGACGGGCCATCAGTTGCGCTCGAACCCCGCGTCCGCTGCCGACCACATCGAGATGCAGCACGGCGGTTTCAATCAGTTCGGGCGCAATCCAGCGGCTCGGCCTAGCACCCGCTGCCGCCTTCTGCAGCAACACGAACCCGCGCTGGTCGAGCGCTGCATCGCTGGCCGGCGCGCCCTCGATCAGCAGATCGGCCGGCGCAATCACCTGCGGCAGCAGGTAGGCGGCTTGCCGAATGCATTCGACCTGAGCCGGGTCGATGTGGGACGGAATCCGTTCCCTGTGCCGGGCATTTGGAAGCTGGAGCGGGCGGGGCGAGTCGGTTGTGGGCATCGCACCGAGTCTATTCGCTGCAAGCTGGTGCGCCGGGTAGGGCCCAGGCGACCGCGCCCACTCAAAGACTGGTTCGCAGCGACCAGATCTCGGGGAACAAGACGACATCCAGCATCTTGCGCAAGTAGCCAACACCACTGGTGCCACCGGTGCCACGCTTGAAGCCGATGATTCGTTCGACCGTTGTGACGTGGCGGAAACGCCAGAGGCGGAAGGCGTCTTCCAAGTCGGTGAGTTCTTCACCCAGCTGATAGAGATCCCAATGCTGTTGCGGGTTGCGGTAGACGACCAGCCAGGCGTCCTCGATCGCCGGATCTGCCGATCGGCCCTCGGTCCAGTCGCGCTGCAGGTGATGATCGGCAACGGCGATGCCGCGGCGCGCCAGCAAGCGCAAGGCTTCGTCGTAGAGCGAAGGCGCACGCCACGCGGTCTCGACCTTTGCGAGCAGTTCCGGTCGGTGTGAATGTGGCTTCAGCATCGACGCATTCTTGTTGCCCAGCTTGAATTCGATGCAGCGGTATTGCCAGCTCTGAAAGCCGCTGCTGTTGCTCAGATACGGCCGGATCGCGCTGTATTCGGGCGGCGTCATCGTGGCGAGCACGTCCCACGCGTGCACCAGCTGCTCCATGATCTTCGAGACGCGCGCCAGTCACGAAGCGTTGGCTCGGCGCTGTCTCGTCGACGACGATGGAGATGGATCCCC
>JBBRID010000023.1:0-18009 GCA_038221635.1 Burkholderiales bacterium | reverse complement strand
GAGGCCTTCGCGTTAATGACGATGGCCTCGGCAAACGCGTCGATGAAACCGGGCTTGATGCGGAACTCGACGACCAGGGCCAGCAAGCGTGTTCCTTCCAGTTCAGCGTGACGCATGGACCAACCCCATGCTGATCGACGGCACGTAGGTGACGATCATCAGGATCAAGATACTGATGGCCATCTGCGGCACCAGCGCCCGCACCACCGACACCATGCCGACCCCGGCAAGCCGTGCGCCAACCATCAGGGTTCCACCCACCGGCGGCGTATACAGGCCGATCGCCAGGTTGCAAGTCATGATCAGTCCCAGGTGGACTGGGTCGATCTTGAACGCGGCCGACAACGGCACCAGCAACGGTGCAGCCAGAATCAGCGCCGGCACCGGCTCGATGAAGCAGCCCAGCAGCAGCATCGCGACATTGACCAGCAGCAGAAAGGTCCAGGGCGAATGTGCGTACTGCTGCACCATCGCGGCAATCTGTACCGGCACCTGTTCGACGGTGATCAACCAGGCCAGGCATGAAGTCGCACCGATCACCACCATCACCACCGCGCTGGTGGTAAAGGCCTTCAGGATCAGCGCTGGCAGATCGCGCGGCTTCAAGTCCTTGTAGATCACCATCGACACGAACAAGCCATAAGCGGCAGCCACCGCGGCGGCTTCAGTCGGCGTGAAAAGTCCGCTCCAGATGCCCCCGAGAATGATCACCGGCATCAGCAGCGCGGGCGACGCCGATAAGAAGGCGGCCCACAGCTCAGCCCTCGATGCGCGCGCATCTCCGTTGTCGCAGCCGGTGCGTTTACCGGTCCAGACACACACCAGGCACAGCCCGAACGCGAATGCAAAAGCCGGCACCACGCCCGCCAAGAACAGATCGCGCACCGAGGCGCCGGATACGAAAGCATAGACCAGCATCGGAATCGACGGCGGCATCACGATCGCCAGCGTGCCGGCGGTTGACATCAGCGCGCCGGCGAATGGTCGGCTGTAACCCTTGCGGATCATCGCCGGTGTCATCACCGAACCGATCGCGGCAGTGTCTGCAATCGCCGAACCCGAGACACCGCCGAAGATCAGGCTGGACACCACCGTGCTGATGCCCAAGCCACCGGGCAGAAAGCCCAGCAGCTTGGTCGCGAAGTTGACGATCCGCATGCCGACGCCGCCACGCGACAGGATTTCACCGGCCAGCACGAACAGCGGCACCGCGATCAGGATGAACGGCTCGACACCGCCGATATAGCTGAGGAAGATCGAGGTCAGCGGGTGACTCAGACTTGCCCACCAGATCATGCCCACCGTGGCCAACAGCAGGCCGTATACCAGCGGCACTCCGACCAGGGTGAACAGGATGAATACCCCGAAGGTCTGGAACAGAATCATTCGATGGCCCCTTCGGCACCGCTGCCATAACGTTGCGCGCGGGACTGTCCGCGGGCAATGCCCAGCAGATCCCAGATGACAAAAACCATCGTGATGGCCGAGGCCACCGGCAGGGCCGCGTATTGGGTCGCCATCGGCCACTGCAATACCGTCAGCTGGCTCATCAGGCCTGCTTCGGTGATGCCAATGCCGTACCAGACCAGCAGGCCCAGCGTCAGCAGCACCACCAGTTGAATCGCCGCGTCGGCGTACTGCCGGTGCTGGGCGCCCAGGCGGTCGATCAGTTCACTAACCACCATGTGGGAGCCGCGCCGGGTGGCCGATGCCGCGCCGAGGAAGGTCACCCAGACCATCAACAGCTCGCCCAGTTCGGTGGTGAAAACCACATCGGCATGAAAGACGTTGTGTACGACGACGTTGCCGAACACCAAGCTGGCCATCAGCGCACCGATCAACACGATGGCCCAGTCGACCACGCGAGCCAGCCAGCGCACCAAGGCAGGTGCCGGCGGCGAGGCGGGCACCGGTTCGTGCAATGCCTCGACCGGCGCCGGCGGCTCCAGTTTCGACGCGGTTGTTGGCATTTATTTGGTCGGCAGGGCGTGGCGCACGGCATCGGCATCGGCGATGAATTCAATGACGTCGGCGCCATATTTTTCCTTGGCCTTGGCATACACCGGTTGCACCGCGGTGCGGAACGGCGCCAGGTCGGGCCGCGCGATCTTCGCACCCTTGGCGGTCATTTCAGCCAATTGGCGGTCATCGTTGGACTGGATCTCCTTTCGAATCCAGTCCGCCGATTCCTGGGCGGCCTTGACGACGGCGGTTTGGTCCGCAGAGCTGAATTTCTGCCAGGTCTTTTCAGACACCGTCATCGGGATCGGGCTGTAGACATGGTGGGTCAGCGTGACGTTGGGCGCCACTTCGTAGAACTTGTTGGCGTAGACGGTGTCGATCGGATTCTCCTGACCCGAAACCGCACCCTGCTGGATCGCCAGATAGACCTCGGGCAGTGGCAGGATGACCAAGTTGAAGCCAATCGCCTCGAGCGTCCAGCGCATCATCTCGTTCGGGAAGCTGCGCAGCTTCTTGCCAGCCGCATCAGCCGGCGAGCCCAGCGGCTCTTTGGTGGTCATGTCTCGAAAACCCGCCTCCCACGTGGCGACGAATCGGAAACCCTTGGCCGGTGCCTTGGCAAACTGCTTTTTTAGCCAAGCCGATTCGTCGTACAGCTTCCAGCCTTGCGCATAGTTTTCCACCAGATAAGGCAGCAGCGACAGGTTCAGCGTCGGCAAATGGGTGGCATAGGTGCCGGTGCTGGTGACGGTGAAATCGATGCCCCCGAGCTGCAACTGCTCGACGGCCTTCGGATCGTTGGCCAGTTGCCCGGCCGGGTAGACCTGCACCTTGTAGCGGCCCTGGGTGTATTCGTCGACCTTCTGCGCGAACAGCAGCGCCGCCTTCTGGCGCGCGCCGCCGGGCTGGTCGGTATGACTGAACTTCAGCATCGTCTGCGCGCGGGCTGGCCCTGCAAAAGCCAGTACGGCAGCGGTGGCAATGAGGTGCCCGACAAGGTGTTTGCGATTCATGGGTTTGTCTCCTGAGGTGAAGAAGAAGCCACGCCGAGGCTGGACGCCTGGGCCTGCAGCGGGTTGAACTCATCGATGGCGATGCGCTGGCCAAGCGCAGCCGAGCGGTACACGGCCTCCTGCACACGCAGGTTCAACAGGTAATCGCGGGCAGTGTTTTCCAACGGTGTGTGTTCGGCGAAGTGGCGCACCACATGGCGCTGCAACCATTCGCAGGCGCCGCCGCCGAAGGTGTCGTCGGGGCCGCAGTTGTAGATGTGTTCGCCCTCGTCCTGCTGGTGCGGCTTCCACCAGAGCCGCCCTTCGCCATCCAGACGCAGTACGCCAGCCGAACCTTCCAGCCACATCTCGCCCATCGTGCGCCGTGGGTTGGTCGCGATGTGATCGTTGAGCCGGTTGCCATCGAACAATCCAGTGGCAGCGTTTTCGAACTCGAAGACCATGTAGCCGGCGTCTTCACCAGCAATCGCCGGATTGATTCGGCGCAGCTGGGCATAGACGTTTGTTACCTCGCCCATCAGGTAGCGGAAGGTATCGATCCAGTGAATGGCCGTTTCGAGCACCAGCAAGCGCGGCATCTGCTGGAAATAGGGTTGTCGATCGAGGTAGGCGCGCGGCCCCTGACCGTCACCCGGGCGCAACCGGAAGGCAACCGAATGCAGCGTTCCCAACCTGCCGTCGTCGATCAACCGCCTGGCTTCGCGATACCACGGCATCCAGCGGACGTTTTCATGCACGATCAGTGGCACACCGGCGGCCTCGGCTGATTCAGTGAGCGCCAGCGCTTCGGCATACGAGGTACCGAAAGGTTTCTGGCAGATCACCGGTACGCCTCGAGCGATCGCCTTCGCAATGAATTCGCGGTGCGTGAGCGGCGGTGTAATCACGTCGACCAGGTCAGGACATTCGCTCTGCAGTGCCTCGTCGAAGTCGGCGTAGACCTTGGCAATGCCGAAGCGATCAGCCAACGCCTGCGCTTTGGCAACATCGCGATTGACGATCGCCACGCATTGCGCCGCCTCGATGTTGCGCCAGCCACGGTATTGGAACTGGCTGAAATAGCCGGCACCGACACCGAGCACACGAAGCTGAGCCACGGCAGTGTCGCCTCAGAGGTTGGAGGCAACCGCTGCAGCGATCGCCGCGGTGCCATCGCTGCCGCCGAGTTCGAACGGCAACACGCGTCCCGACGCGAACACTTCGTCGACGGCACGTTCGATGCGCCTTGCAGCCTGCGCCAGCGCATCGTTGTCGTTGCGCTCGGCGAGCCAGTCGAGCATCAATGCTGCAGACAGGATCGTCGCGGTCGGGTTGGCCTTGCCCTGGCCTGCGATATCCGGTGCCGAGCCGTGGCACGGCTGGAACAAGCCATGCTGGTCGCCGACATCTGCCGATGGCGCCATGCCCATGCCGCCGACCAATGCCGCAGTCTGGTCCGAGATGATGTCGCCGAACATGTTTTCGGTGACCAGCACATCGAAGTCCCAGGGCTTGCGGATCAGATCCAGCGCAGTGGCATCGATGTAGTTGTGACAGGCCTCGATGTCGGGAAATGCCAGCGCGCGTTCGTCGAAGATCTTGCGGAAAAACGCCATCGACAGGAATACGTTGGCCTTGTCGACGCAGGTCACGCGTCCCGGGCTGCCATTGGCTTTGCGGCGCTGAGCGAGGCGGAACGCGAAGTCGTGTACACGCTCCGAGCCGGCGCGCGTGATCACCATCGTGTCGCGTGCTTCGCGGTCGCCTTCAATGACGCCTTTACCTCGCGACGCGAACAGCCCTTCGGTCGATTCGCGCACCACCACCAGGTCGATGTTGCGAGCCCGCGGGTCGGCCAGCGGCAACTTGATGCCGGGAACGGCACGCGCCGGGCGCACGCCGGCATACAAGCCGAGTTCGACCCGCAAATCGAGTTGCGGAGCGATCTCGGTGCCATCGGGGTAGCGGATCTCCGGCCAGCCCATGGCTCCGAACAGGATGGCGTCGGCCTTGCGTGCCGCCTCCAGCGTGGCCGCGGGAAAGGCCTCGCCGCTCGCCTTGAAGTTGCGCCCCAGCGGGATGGCTGGCAAAGCGCAGGCTGAAACCAGCATCACGCTGCACCTTTTCGAGGATCGGCAATGTGGCGTCGATGACATCGACACCGATTCCATCGCCCGGCAGGACGCATATGTCGAACGTGGTGGTGGTGCTCACGAGAGATCCCTTGGTCAAAGCTGATTGAGTCGAAAACGCTCGAAGATCGCCAGCAGCTCTCGGCTCGCGCGTTCGCGGTGGTGGCGGTTGACCAATGAGGCCCCTTGCACATCGCCGGCGCGAAGTCGTTCGACCATCTGCATGTGTTCCTTGGTCGAATTCACCGGCTTGGGCCGCAGCTTCAGCGTGAACATGCGCGCGCGGTGCGCTCGATCCCAGTAATTGAGCACCGTGACCTGCAGCTGGCGGTTGCCCGCCAACTCGATCAAGGCACCGTGAAAACGTTCGTCGGCGGCAGCCCAGGCATCCAGGTCGTCGACCTTCAAGGCCCGGTCCATCGCACGGGTCGAGTCGATCAGCGGCTGCAATTCGGCATCGGAAGGCTTGCGGCCCGCGAGGATCTCGACCGCCATCCCTTCCAGCGCGGTCAGGATTTCGTAGATCTCGCGCATGTCGGTGGCCGACATCGGCAGCACCCGCATGCCATGGCGCGGTATCACTTCGACCAGTCCTTCATTGGACAGCCGGACCATCGCTTCGCGCACCGGCGTGCGGCTCATGCCCAGCGCCAGCGCCACCTCCTGCTCGAGTGCCCGATGCCCAGGCGGCCAGAGGTTGTCCAGGATGCGTTGGCGAATCTGGATGTAGGCCGCATCGGCCATCGAGCCGACGTTGGCAACTGCTGCGTTCATCCGAAGTTCCAGTGGGTTGGCGCCAGGCCGGACACCGGCAGACGCAGTGTCGTCAGCTTGTCGCCGAGCAGGCAGCCGAGCACAGCGGTACGGCGATCGGCGCCGGCAAAGGCAATGCTCGAGATGTTGCGCAGACGCTGGCTGCGGATGCCATCGAGCTCGGGGCGGCCCATCGTGCCGGCTTCAAAGGCTGCCTCGACCCGTTGCAGATGGTCGGCATCGGCGTCTTCCAGCCACACGGTCGGTCGGCCGTCCGGCGCAACCCGGATCAATCGGTTGCTGACGATGCTGACCACCCAGGCATGCCCTTCATCGTCGAACGCCAAGCCATCGGGGAAGGTACCGGCGCCGAACTCGGTGACCACTTCCTTGGCGCCGAGTGAGCCGTTCTCGCGAAGTGGAAATCGCGACAGCCGGCGCGCGAAGGTTTCATTGACATACAGCCAGCGGCCGCTTGTGTCGATCGCGACCTCGTTGGTATAGCCCAGCCCATCGGCGACGATGGCCGCTGCGCCAGAGGGCTCGACGCGCACGATGAAGCCGTCGTTGCAGCTTCGCCGATAGCCCAGCGAACGCGGTTGCAGCCGCGTGCTGACAGTGACCCAGAAGCGGCCTTCGGGATCTTCGACGACGAAATTGGTCGGCGGCAGCGCGCTGCCATCGACGGCTACCAACCACGGCGTCACGACGCCGTCTCGCTGAACCCGGAAAACACCGCCCTGCTCGTCACCCAAGTGCGTGGCGAGGAAGCTGCCATCGCGCAGCAACGCAATGCCATTCGGTTTCAGCTGCAGACCATCTGGCCCCGGCCCGGCATAGAGCGTCTGGCTGCCATCTGGCCGGATGTGCGCGACACCGCCGCGCCAGTCTGCGCTGAACAAATCTCCGGCGGCGTTGGCAAGGACGCATTCCGGGCGCACCAGGCCGTAGCCAACCTCACGCAATTGCTCCAGTGACAAGTCCGCGGCTGCGGCGTTGGGAAGCTGCGGATCGGATGAGGGATGCAACAAGGCGTTCATTAATGAATACGTTATTGAATCCGAAAGTGGATGACCAGCGGACAAACCCTCGGCTCACCGGAAATGCATGTCGCCGGCTGCAGTTGTTTTTCAGGCTCCATCCTGCAGGCGAGGCGTTCGAAAGCGGCGCGCTGTTTCAGCTTCGGCATTTAGGGCGATCGCCCCAAAGCACGGCCAGACACACCGGATCGGCCGGCAACGCTGGCATGATGGTGCCCCCTGCCGGATTCACGTTGGCGGCATCGCTCATTCACGAAAGAGACAGTGACCATGCTTGATTTCATCCCAGAGTCGACTCGTGCTACCGGCCTTGGCGTGCTGATGAAGGGCGCCGGCATGGTGACGCGTTTCCTGCCGATCCCGCAGCCAACGCTGTTGGTGGGTCCCGGCTCGAGCGGACGTCTCGGACAATCGGTGGCGGGTTTCGGTCACGCCAAGGTGCTGATCGTGACCGACAAGATCATCTCCAAACTGGGCCTGCTGAAGGATCTGACCGACGCCTTGACCTCCGGTGGCTGCGATTACGTCGTGTTCGATGAAATCACGCCAGATGCACCGATTCCGCTGATCGAGCGTGGCATCGAATTCCACCGCGAGCATGGCTGCGACGCGATCATCGCGTTCGGGGGGGGATCGTCGATGGACGCTTCGAAAGCAATTGCCGTATCGATCGCCAACCCCGGCAAATCGCTTCGTTCACTGGCCGGCTACTTCAAGGGCCTGCGCAATCCGGCGCCGATCTATGCCGTGCCGACCACTGCCGGAACCGGCTCCGAGGTGACGGTGGCGGCGGTGATTTCCGATCCCGATCGACAAAGCAAGATCGTCATCGTCGACACCCGGATCGTGCCGAAGATGGCAGCACTCGACCCGAATCTGATGACCGGCCTGCCGCCAGGCGTGACCGCCGCCACCGGCATCGACGCACTCACTCATGCTGTCGAGGCTTACCTCGGCAACTGGAGCACCGCTGCCACCGATGGCATGGCGCTGTCGGCAGTCGGTCTGATCTTCGAGAATCTGCGTGCCGCCTACAGTGAAGGCAGCAACCTGCAGGCGCGCGAGAACATGTCGCTGGCATCGACTTACGCCGGCATTGCATTCACGCGGGCCAACGTCGGCTATGTGCACGCCATCGCGCACCAGTTCGGCGGCAAATACCACACGCCGCATGGTCTTGCCAACGCCATCGTGCTGCCTCATGTGTTGCGTTATTCGGCGCCGGCGGTGATCGGCCGCCTGGCTCGCCTGGCTGTTCGTGCCGGACTCGGCGACGCGAGCGAGGACGACGACTCGCTGGCGCAGAAGTTTCTCGATGGCGTCGACGATCTCAATCGCGACCTCGATATTCCGACCTATCTACAGGCCCTGCGCAAGGCCGATATCCCCGCATTGGCAAAAGCTGCGATCCACGAAGCGCATACCGGCTACCCGGTGCCGCGTTACATGACGCAGGCGCAGTGTGAAGAGATGATCGGTCGCTTGCTGCCACCGGATCCCGAACCGCCAGCCAAGTCCGAGAAGCCCGCCAGCCGAGCGCGCAAGACAAGTGCAAAGACGACAACAGGCACTGCCACCAGGACTCGCCGCAAACCCGCGGCCAAGGCCTGAACCGCCCCCAAGGAGACAAGAAAATGAAAAAGGTCGTAACCATCTCGCTCGGCTCGTCGAAACAGGATTTCAGCTTCGAGACCGACTTCCTCGGGCACCACTTCCAGGTCAAGCGCCTGGGCGCCGACGACGACACCACCAAGGCCTGGGAGTTGATGCGCCGGCACCAGGTCACTGCCGACGCGATCGGGCTGGGCGAGATCGGCGACCACTGGCAGGTTGGCCAGAGCAACGTCATCAACAAGGAGACGAAGCGGCTGCTGAACGTCGTGACACGGGTACCGGTCACGACCGGCGCCACGCTGCGTCGCCTGTTGCAGGTGCGTGCCGTGCGCAAGGTGCAAAAGCAGCTGGGCAACTATTTCGACAACAACATCGTGTTGTTTCTGAATGGCATGCGCAACTACGACATGGCGGTTGCGCTGTCCGACTACACGCCGAACCTCAATTTCGCCGATGCACTGGCGCAGACCGGTGCACCCAAGCTGTTGACCTCGCTGACCCAGCTGGAGATGTATGCCACCGGCAGCGAATGGGCGCTCGGCGGTAGATCCGGCGAGTGGCTCGAAGCTGCGCTCTCGAGCTTCAAGAACAGCCGCATCGCCGCCGCGGTCGCCAAGTCGCATCTGATCGTCGGCACCTTTCATGAGCTGAAGCTGGTCGGCAGCCCGGCCAACCTGGCGGGCAAGACCGTCATCACCTCGGCAGTCGACGACGAGCGGCTGGCGTTCTTCACGCACTGCAAAGTCAATCTGGTGATCGATGTATCGCCGAAGCTGTTCGACCAGGTGGTCGGCATCAACGTGATCGAGGCGATGGTGCTTGCTGCGATCGGCAAGCCGTCCGAAGAATTGACTGATGACGATTTCGTCGAGATCCTCGACGAGCTCGATCTGCAGCCGCGCCTGCTGCACCCGACCGGCCACTTCCGCAACATCCGGCGCTTCGCGTTCGTGATCCATCCGCTGAGCCAGGAGTACATCAAAAAAGGCTTTCCGATTCCCAAATCCACCCCCGCCTTCGTGATGGACAAGGTCGAGACACTGGCCGCCCACATGCCGCCGATGGTGTATTGCAAGATGGAGAACATCGTTTCGCCAACCGGCGCCGAAGCCGAAGGCTGGTTGATCAGCGTCGGCGGAACGCCAAAGGAAATGCTGTCGCGCAGTCCCGAGTTCACTTACCGCCGCCTGCTCGCCGCGTCAAAGATGGCCGAGAAGATGGGTGCACAGATCATGGGGCTGGGCGCGTTCACGAAGGTGGTAGGCGATGCCGGCGTCACCGTGGCGCAGCGTTCTCGCCTGCCGATCACCACCGGCAACAGCTATTCGGCATCCGGCGCCTTGTGGGCGGCCGCTGACGCGATGAAGCGCATGGGTCTGGTCAAGCCAGCCGCTGAAGGCAAGCGCATCGCGGCCAAGACCATGGTGATCGGCGCTTCGGGGTCGATCGGCTCGGTCAGCGCACGGCTGCTGGCAATGGCATTCGATCAGGTGGTGATCGGCGGGCGAGACATGGCCAAACTCGAACAGTTGAAGGCCTCGATTCTCGAAGACACTCCCGATGCCGACATTGTCTGTTCGACCGACTTCGAATCGCTGCTCGGCGAGATGGACATGATCGTCACGTCGACCTCGGGTGCGGGTAAGAAAATTCTCGACATCACCAAGGTCAAGCCGGGTTGCGTGATCACCGATGTCGCACGCCCGCTCGACCTGCCGCCCGCGGAGGTTGCGAAGCGACCCGACGTGCTGGTAATCGAATCCGGCGAGATCGACCTGCCGACCAAGGTGAAGGGGCTGAAAAGCATCGGCCTGCCGCCGAATGTGGTCTACGCCTGTCTGGCGGAAACCATCGTGTTGTCGCTGGAAGGCCGTTTCGAGGTCTTCACGGTCGGGCGCGACACCGAGTGGGAGAAAGTCAAGGAGATCTACAAGCTGGGCCTGCGCCATGGCATGAAGCTGGCGGCCATCTCGGGCGTCAAGGGTGTCTACAGCGACGACGACATTGCTCGCGTCGTCGCGTTGGCCAAGAAAGCACGCCGCACCTGGAATGGAACCGATGCCAAGACCCCAGTGCGCAAGGCCGCCGCGAAGAAAGCCGTCGCGGCCAAGGCACCGACTGCGAAGCGCGCGCCCGCCAAGAAGGCTGTCGCTGCCGGCCGCAAGACGGCTGTCAAGACAGCTGTCAAGACTGCCCGCAGTTCAGCCCGCAAGACCACCGCCAAGCCGGCGGTCGACAAGCTCGCGGCGCAGGCTGCGACCAGCAAACCGCGCCGCCGTGCACCGGCAGCCTGAGTTGAACGGCCACCATGAGTGATGCCATCCGCCTCAACCTGCTCGATGCCGCGTGGCTGTTCACCGAGTCGCGTGCAACGCCGAACCATGTCGGCGGGCTGTTGCAGTTCCGCATGCCCGAAGACGCATCAAACCACTACTTGCGCGACTTGATGCTCGAGTTTCGCGCCAGCCGGGAGTTCGCGCCACCCTGGAATCGTCGCCTCAAATTCGCGCTCAGCTTGAACCCGATGCCCACCTGGGCCGTCGACGAAAACATCGACCTCGAATACCACGTCCGCCACGCCGCCCTGCCCTGGCCCGGCGGTGAGCGTGAGCTCGGCGAGTTGGTCGGCAGGCTGCAAAGCACGCCGCTCGATCTGACCCGTCCGCCGTGGGAATGCACGATCATTGAAGGGCTGTCAGACAACCGCTTCGCGCTGTTCGTCAAGATGCATCACTCGCTGATCGATGGCATCAGCGGCATGCGGCTGATGGAACGCGCGCTGGCGACCGACGCGCAGAAGAGCAAGACTCTGCCGCATTGGCCATCGAGGGCCTGAGTGCGCAGGCAAGATCGCTGCCTCAACTGGCTGCCGCATTCGGCAAGATCATCAAGCGCATCGGCGATCCTGGCGAAGGCATGGCGGTGCCATTCGATTCACCTCGATCGATGCTGAACGGCCGGGTGCGCGAGAAGCGACGCTTCGCGACACAGCAGTTCCCGCTGACGCGCCTGCGCGCGGTCGCCGACGCCGGCGGCAGCACCATCAACGATGTGGTGCTGGCCTTGTGCGGCGGCGCACTGCGGCGCTTTCTGCTCGAACTCGATGCCCTGCCCGACCAAGCCTTGACGGCAGGCATTCCAGTCTCGGTGCGTCCCAAAGACGATGAAGGCACCGGCAACGCAATCACCTTCATCGTCGCGACGCTGGGTACGGACATCGAGGACGCCGGTGCGCGGTTGCAGTCGATCCGGCGTTCGGTGCAACATGCAAAGGCCCATGTCCAAAGCCTGCCCCGCGCGGCGATGCTGCAGTACACGGTGATGTTGATGGCACCAACGCTGGTCACCCTGCTGACCGGCATTGGCGGACGAACACCGCCGATGTTCAACATCACGATCTCCAACGTGCCGGGCCCGGAGAAACCGCTGTATTTCCGCGGCGCCGAGTTGTTGTCGATCTACCCGGCCTCGATCATCACGCATGGCCAAGCACTCAACATCACCTGCGAAAGTTACGCCGGGCAGATGAACTTCGGCTTCACGGCCTGCCATGCCTCGGTGCCCAGCATGCAACGCCTGGCGGTATACGCCGCCGATGCGCTGGCTGACCTCGAAGCCGTGCTGATGCCCGCAGAGAAGAAGGCGCGTGCGGCCCCAATCAAGCGCGCGGCCAGAGCACCCGCAGCGGTGCAAACGTCAACCGCCGAGGACAAGGCAAAGCCGATCAAGCCGGCAGCCAAGGCATCGACCAAACCCGCCCGCCCTGCTGCAGCCAGAACTGTCAAAACAGGCGCCGCCAAGACTGCCAGAAAGCGCGCCAAGCCGACCGCTGCAATGCCTGAATAGAAGACGGTCTTCCCCAGCCGTTCAAGTCTGGGCAGTTTCGCTCAGCCTGTACCAGGCAACGCCGTTCTCGTCCTGCTCGCGCAAGACGTCGCCAATGTGCCGAAGATGGTTCAGGCAGGCCAGGCTTTCGCCGGTGGCCATGCCGAGCAGTTGGGTATCGGCTTCGCTGATTGGCCGATTGAACAATGCGCTGAACACGTCGACCGCGCGTTTCGGTTCACTCAAGCTGCGCCGCAAGCGGGTGAACGCGCGCTGCTGGCCGTCGCGCAGGGCATCGAGCCGCTCGTGCAGTCCCCGAAAACATTCGTTGTGCGATGGCAGCACCAGCACATCGTTCGGCACCTCGCGCTGCAATTTGTCGAGCGACGCCAACCAATCACTCATCGGATCGGCGTCGGGCTCGATCGGGTAGACCGACACGTTCGACGAAATTCGGGGCAGCACCTGATCACCGGAAATCAGCACCTTCAGGTCGGGGCAATACAGGCATGCATGGGCCGGTGAATGGCCATTGCCAATGATGACCCGCCAGTTGTTGGCGCCGATCCGTATTTCTTCGCCATCGCTGAGGCGTCGGATGCTGTCCGGCAGCGCATGGATATGCTGGCCGAAATTGCCGAACCGGGCACGGTAGCTTTCGATCGCGATTTCACTCCAGCCAGCTTCGCGGTAGAAGCGGATTGCGTCATCCGGCGCGTCGCGGCCGGTATCGGAGGCCATCACGCGACAGGTAAGGTATTCGAGCCGGGTCATCCACAGGCGCACCTTGAACTTGCGCGTCAGCCAGCCGGCCATGCCGACATGATCCGGATGCATGTGCGTCACGAATACCCGCGACAGGCTGCGTTGATCGCCGGCCGCTGCTGCATTGACAAACAATTCCCGCCAGATCGCCGCGGTCTCATCGTTCCGCACTCCGGTATCGACGACGGCCCAGCCATCACCGTCTTCCAATCCCCAAAGGTTGATGTGGTCCAGCGTAAATGGCAGCGGCATGCGGATCCAGAACACACCGCTGGCCACCTCGATCATCTGCCCGCGTTCGGGTACGGCGGCAAACGGATAGTCGAGCTTGGCCTTGGTTTGTCTGTCGATATCGATGCCATCTGTCAATGGAGAACTCCTGTTGCTTGGCTCATGCGCCATTCTCGTGCAGGTGCAGGATGTTTGCCGGTATGCCCGTGAACCGGCACTCCAATTTCAACCGCCAGTCAATCTTCTGCAAGCGCGGCGCGGCCTTCGCTACCGGCGCCGTGAACCGGCACTCCAATTTCAACCGCCAGTCAATCCTGCGCCGGCCAGCTGCGTCCCAGCAGCACCAAGGTCCATGTCAATGGCAGCGCGAGCAGCGCAAAAGCGATGCCGAGCGAGCCCGTCATCGAGCCGATCTGCCCGAACAGCGGCGGGCCGATCACCACGCCGAAGTAGGTGAAGAACAGACAGCCGGCAGTCGCACGTGCGGCCCCGGCTTGCCCGGCCACCCGAGCAACCGTGCCAAGGTACACGCCGTTCCAGCCGATGGCGGTTGCGCCGTACAAGACCAGCAGAACAAGCACGGGTTGCGAAGCAGTCAGGGGCGACAACAGCGCCATCGCCAGTCCGATCAAGCCCATTGCGCCAGCCAGCGCGAGCAGCATGCGGCGCGGGCCGTCGCTGATGCGGTCAGCGAGCCCACCCCACAACACTCGACCGATCACGCCGCCACCCTGGGAAATTGACAGTGCCGCGCCAGCCTGAATCAAGGTCCAGCCCAGATCGATGGTGAGAAAACTGACAAGATAAGAGGTCAGCGACACCTGAACGGTCGAGAACACCAGCGTCGACAAGGCGACGCGCCGCAGGATCGGATGCGCCAGCACCGACCTCACTGGCGCAATCACATCGGAGAACGCCGGCAGCGGACTTTGCGGATCGGCATGGACGTCGAGGCGCCGACGCAGCGGCTGCGCCAGCAGGCAACCGAGCAGGCCAATCAGCGCGATCTGAAGCAATGCCGCCGCCGAACCGAAGGCCAGCAACACGCCCGGAACCAGCAGCCCGGCAACCGCGCCACCGAGCGGCACACCGGTCTGCTTGATGGAGAAAATCAGCGAGACGTGTTCGGATGGCGTCGTCCGAACGAGCATGTCTGAGCTGGCCGGGGTGACCGGTCCGTACCCGAGGCCGAGCAGCACAGCACCCGCCATCGCCACCGCCAGGTTCGGCACCGTCAGCAGCGCCAGACCGACCGCGCTCAGCACCAGTGCCACCTGGCTGGTCCGGATCGGCCCCCAGCGCCGCACCAGCGTCGCACCCCATTGGCTCGATAGAACCGCAGCCGCATAAACCAGCGCCACGTAGATTCCCACCGCCACCGTCCCCAGCTGCAAGTCGGCAAGCAGTTTCGGCGCCGCCACGGCGGGCGCAATGACCGCAGCCGACGATGCAGTCTGCACCAGCATCGTCACCGGCAGCGTGGCGTGGCGCTCGAAGCGCGTCGGCCGCGGCGGGTCAGTCGGGCTCAGGCGACAGCTCCCGCCCGATGCGCTTGGCCGAACAGGTGCAGGGCCACCGATCCGCCAACTGGGAGCTTCTTTCCAGCATCGTCAAGGGCCTGCATCAAGTAATCGTACCTCGGCAGATTTACGGCCGGTTCAGCGCGCACGAATTTTGCTAACCTTGGCGGATCGCTTACCGGAGCCCTTCGATGTCCATCATGCTCACCCGCCGACCGCTGCTGGCTTGCCTCGTTCTGGGGCTGTCTGCCTTCGCGATGCCGGTCGCCCACGCCCAGGAAACCCCGATCAAGTTCCAGCTAGACTGGCGCTTCGAAGGACCGGCGGCGCTCTTTCTGGTGCCGGCCGCCAAAGGATATTTCAAGGCTGAAAAGCTCGACGTCACCGTCGACGCCGGCAACGGCTCGGGCGGCACGGTCACCCGCGTCGCCTCTGGCGCCTACGACATGGGCTTTGCCGATCTGGCCGCGCTGATGGAATTCCACGCCAACAACCCGACTGCGCCGAACAAGCCGGTCGCGGTGATGATGGTCTACAACAACACGCCGGCGGCGGTGCTGGCACTGAAGAAGTCGGGCATCAAGACGCCGGCCGATCTGGTCGGAAAGAAAATGGGCGCCCCGGTGTTCGACGCCGGCCGCAAGGCCTGGCCGATCTTCGCCAAGGCCAACTCGGTTGGCAACGTCAACTGGACAGCGATGGACCCGCCGCTGCGTGAAACCATGTTGGTGCGCGGCGACGTCGATGCGATCACCGGTTTCTCGTTCACCTCGCTGCTGAATCTGGAAGCGCGTGGCGTCAAGACAGAAGACATCGTCGTGATGCCTTATCCGTCGTATGGCGTGAAGCTCTACGGCAATGCGGTGATTGCCTCCGAAGAATTCATCAAGAAGAACCCGGAGGCGGTGAAAGCCTTCCTGCGCGCGTTCAGCAAGGGAATGACGGACGTGATCGCCGACCCGAAAGCCTCCATCGCCACCGTCAAGGCACGCGACGGCATCATCAACGAGGCCCTCGAGCTACGCCGGCTGCAACTGGCACTCGATGCCACGGTGTTGACCGCTGACGCGAAGTCCGAAGGTTTCGGCAACGTATTGGCACCGCGCCTGAGCCTGATGGCCAGTCAGGTGTCCGACGCCTTCAATACCAAGGAACGTGTCAATGCCGCGGCGGTCTGGAACCCGGCTTTCCTGCCGAGTGCCGCCGAGCGCGACATCTTCAAGGCGGCCCGCAAATAAGCGCGCCTGGCGATGAGTGCATTTGTCGATTTCAACCAGGTCTGGCTCGCCTACAACGATGAATTGCTGGCCAAGCAGCAGTTTGCCGTCGAGGACATCACGCTGAAGGTCGGGCGCGGCGAGTTCATCGCCATCGTCGGCCCGTCGGGCTGCGGCAAGTCGACTTTCATGAAGCTGGCCACGGGTCTGAAGCGCCCGTCGAAAGGCGCCATCCTGATCGATGGACAGGAGGTCACAGGCCCGCTCAAGATCACCGGCATGGCGTTCCAGGCCTCGTCGCTGCTGCCCTGGCGCACCACCTTGAAAAACGTGCTGCTGCCGCTGGAGATCGTCGAGCCGTACCGCAGCAACTTCCGCAGCCAGCGTGCGGTCTACGAGGAAAAAGGTCGCAAGCTGCTGCAAAGCGTCGGCCTGGGCGGCTACGAAGACAAGTTTCCGTGGCAGCTTTCGGGTGGCATGCAGCAGCGCGCCAGCATCTGCCGCGCGTTGATTCACGAACCGAAGATGCTGCTGCTCGACGAGCCTTTCGGCGCGCTCGACGCCTTCACCCGCGAAGAGCTGTGGTGCATCCTGCGCGACCTCTGGACCGAACAGAAATTCAACGTGATCCTGGTCACCCACGATTTGCGCGAGGCGGTGTTCCTCGCCGACACCGTGTACGTGATGAGCCGCAGCCCGGGACGCATGCTGGTCGAGCGCAAGATCGAGCTCGAGCGTCCACGCCCGCTGGAACTCACCTACACCAAGGAGTTCACCGACATCGTGCTCGAGTTGCGTGAGCACATCGGCGCGATCCGCAAGCCAGTCGCCGCCACCGCAACGGCGCCGGTGGAGAACGCCCGATGACGGCCAGGCAGCGCGAGTTGTATGCACCGTGGATCCTGCTGCTGCTGGTGTTGATCACGTGGGAGCTGATCTGTCGCGGCTTCGACATCTCCGAATTCATCTTCCCGAGCCCGTCACGCATCGCACAACAGATGTGGGAGTTCGGCGGCGTCATTGCGGGCCATGCCTGGCGCACCTACTGGGTCACGATGGTCGGCTTCGGGATCGCAATCGTGGTCGGTGTGCTGCTCGGTTTCCTGATCGGCAGCTCGCGGCTGGCCTATGCCGCGATGTATCCACTGATGACGGCCTTCAACGCCTTGCCGAAGGCCGCGTTCGTGCCGATTCTGGTGGTGTGGTTCGGCATCGGTGTCGGGCCCGCGGTGTTGACCGCGTTCCTGATCTCGTTTTTTCCGATCACCGTGAACATCGCAACCGGCCTGGCCACGCTTGAGCCTGAACTCGAGGATGTGCTGCGGGTGCTGGGCGCTCGACGCTGGGACGTGTTGATGAAGGTCGGTCTGCCGCGCTCGATGCCGTATTTCTACGGCTCCTTGAAAGTGGCGATCACGCTGGCTTTCGTTGGCACCACGGTGTCAGAAATGACCGCTGCCAACGAAGGCATCGGCTACCTGCTGATCTCGGCCGGCAGTTCGATGCAGATGGGCCTGGCCTTCGCCGGGCTGGTTGTCGTTGGCGTAATGGCGATGGTGATGTACGAGTTGTTCGCTGTGATCGAAAAGCGCACCACCGGCTGGGCGCACCGAGGATCCCAGGGCGGCTGACAGCAGTGCCTTGATCCCCGATGATGCGAGGGAGATCCGGTTCATTGCACACTCGCTTTGTGTTCCCGCGAAACAACTCCACTCGATGAAGGCATCTTCGGTACGCCGTCGCGTCGGTGCGGTGGCGATCGTGCTGCTGAGCTTGTCGTTCGGCCTCAGTCTCACGCAAGCGCTCGCCGGGCATGCCGACGGCAGAACACACCGCAGCTGGTACGACGAGCCGCGAAGTTCGTCCGGTCTTGCACCCGATCCGGCGCTGCACGTCGACACGGCCATCGTGCAAGTGCTCGCGGCACCGACCTACGGTTGGCGCGGCACCTTCGCGCT
>JBBRID010000022.1:0-18018 GCA_038221635.1 Burkholderiales bacterium | reverse complement strand
AGGCGTCGAACCAGGGCGCGTCGGAGTCGGTCTGGCTGGCCAGCAGCCAGGCAAGTGCCGGCCACGCGACGGCCATCACCCCCAGCAGGTACCAGCGTTGGGCAGGCTCCAGACGGCGCACCTGCAGCGGTGCGCCGTCGCCAGTGGTGCCACGCAGCCACTGCCACCAGCCCCAGAACGCGACGACGATGAAAAACACCTGCAGACCGGCCTCGCCATACAGCTGACTGTCGAGAAACAGCGCGCCATACAGCGCCGAGCTGATGATCGCCAGTGGCCAGGCCAGTGGATTGACGCGCATGTTGCAGCCAACCATCACCAGCGCGACGAAGAACGCGACGATCTCCAGCCAGGTGACCGGCGATCCCCATGCCACGAACGCAGACGCAAACAAGGGCTTGAATGGCGTGAGCCAGGTGTCCATATCAGAGATGTCGTTGCGTTGGAAGCGTGCAGACCGGACCGCGTTCGGTCCGGTGCGAGGCGTCGATCAAGGACGCCGGGCCGCGATCTGGACCAGGATCTCGTCTGGCTTGATCATGCCGAGTTCGAAGCGCGCCTTCTCCTCGATCATCTCGAGACCTTCTTTCAGGTCGCCGACTTCGGCGGACAACTGGTCGTTGCGGGCTTTTGCGACCAGGTTGTCACTGCGCTGACGCTCAAGCTTGTTTTGCAACTCCAGCGTGCGCGGCACGCCGCCTCGGCCGACCCACAGTTCGGTCTGCACCAACACGATCAACAAGACCAGCACGATGGTGATGAAGCGCATCGACGAAGGAGATCAGGCGGTAGGCGGGTGGCTCAGCGCAGGTTATAGAAGGCCGCGCGGCCAGGGTAGGTGGCGACATCACCGAGGTCTTCCTCGATGCGCAACAGCTGATTGTATTTGGCGACACGATCGCTGCGGCTCATCGAGCCGGTCTTGATCTGGCCAGCGTTGGTGCCCACCGCGATATCGGCGATCGTCGAATCTTCGGTCTCGCCTGAACGGTGGCTGATCACCGCGGTGTAACCGGCGCGTTTTGCCATCTCGATCGCCGCGAAGGTTTCGGTCATCGTGCCGATCTGGTTGATCTTGATCAGGATCGAATTGGCGATGCCTTCGTCGATGCCACGTTTCAGGATCTTGGTGTTGGTCACGAACAGGTCGTCGCCCACCAGTTGCACCTTCTTGGCAAGCCGCTCGGTCAGGTGTTTCCAGCCTTCCCAGTCGCCTTCGTGCATGCCGTCCTCGATGCTGATGATCGGATATTTGTCGACCCAAGTCGCCAACATGTCGGTCCACTCCGGTGCGCTCAGCACCAGGCCTTCGCCTTCGAGATGATATTTGCCGTCCTTGTAGAACTCGCTGGCCGCGCAATCGAGGCCGATCGCGATCTGCTCGCCTGCGGTGTAGCCGGCCTTGTCGATCGCTTCCAGAATCAGCTGGATGCCGGCTTCGTGGCTCGGAACATTGGGCGCAAAACCGCCTTCATCGCCGACCGATGTCGGCATGCCCTTGTCGTTCAGGATCTTCTTCAGCGCATGGAACACCTCGGCGCCGTAGCGAACCGCCTCGCGGAAGCTCGGTGCCCCCACCGGAATGATCATCAACTCCTGCAGATCGAGGTTGTTATTGGCATGTGCACCACCGTTGATGACGTTCATCATCGGCACCGGCATCTGCATGGCGCCCGAACCGCCGAAGTAGCGGTACAGCGGCAGGCCACTTTCCTCGGCCGCAGCACGCGCCACCGCCATGCTGACCGCCAGCGTGGCATTGGCGCCGAGGCGGCTCTTGTTGTCGGTGCCGTCGAGGTCGATCAGCGTGCGGTCCAGGAAGGCCTGCTCGCTGGCATCGAGGCCGAGAACGGCTTCGCTGATTTCGGTATTGACGTGTTCGACGGCGCGCAGCACGCCCTTGCCCAGATAGCGGTTCTTGTCGCCGTCGCGCAGCTCGATCGCCTCGCGCGAGCCGGTCGATGCGCCACTGGGTACGGCCGCGCGGCCCATGGTTCCGGATTCAAGCAGAACGTCGCATTCAACCGTCGGGTTGCCGCGGCTGTCGAGGATTTCGCGGCCGACGATGTCAACGATGGCACTCATCTTTGTCCTTTGGGTCGTTCAGAATATTGATCATGCGGCCGCCGCGGAACCGGCTTTGCCGGGCCGCTGGCGGCGCCCCTTGAGTGGTGCGCCGAAGGCGCTACGGGGTGGATCATTCCACGCCTTCGACGACGACCATGCGCATCACCGCGGCACCCTGGCGTGCCTCGCGAGCCAGTGCATATTCGGCGGAGTCGTTGAAGGCCTAGGCCTTGTCGACGCTGGGAAACTTCAGGATGACGATGCGATCGGGATGCCAGTCGCCTTCGATCCATTCGACCGTGCCGCCGCGCACGCAGACTTCTGCGCCATGTGCCTGCATCGCCAGCGTCGACAGCTTCTTGTATTGCTCGTACTGTTGCGGGTCGGTTACGCGCACGTTGGCGATGATGTAGGCAGATGACATGTGGTTTGTGTTCAGCAGCTGAAATCGTTCTCGAGCAGCGGCTGCTGCTTGATGACCCGGTCAAGCGCCAACAGTTGTTCGAGCAGCGCCTTCATGTGTTTCAACGGCACGGCATTCGGACCGTCGCTCATCGCGTTCGCCGGATCTGGGTGGGTTTCCATGAACAGTCCGGCGACGCCGACTGCAACCGCGGCGCGCGCCAGCAAGGGCACGAATTCACGCTGTCCGCCGCTGCTCGTGCCCTGGCCGCCGGGCAACTGCACTGAATGCGTCGCGTCGAAAACCACTGGTGCGCCGGTCTCGCGCATGATGGCCAGCGATCGCATGTCACTGACCAGGTTGTTGTAGCCGAAACTGACCCCGCGCTCGCAGGCCATGAAGTTGTCTTCGGGCAGGTTCTTCTCGCGTGCTGCATCGCGTGCTTTGGCGATCACGTTTTTCATGTCGTGAGGCGCGAGAAACTGGCCCTTCTTGATATTCACCGGCTTGCCCGATTGAGCCACGGCCCGGATGAAATCGGTCTGACGGCACAGGAATGCAGGCGTCTGCAGTACGTCGACGACGGCAGCAACCGCGGCGATGTCGGCCTCGTTGTGCACGTCTGTCAGCAGCGGCACGCCCAGATCGCGCTTGACCTTGGCCAGGATCTCGAGTCCACGCGCCATGCCCGGGCCGCGAAAGGTGCTGCCGCTGGAGCGGTTGGCCTTGTCGTAGCTGCTCTTGAAAATGAACGGAATTCCCAGTGCCGAAGTGATTTCCTTCAGGTGCCCGGCAACGTCGATCTGCAATTGTTCGGATTCAACCACGCAGGGTCCGGCAATCAGAAAGAAGGGCCGGTCGAGCCCGACCTCGAATCCACACAAATTCATGCTGCTAGCTGCTCGGTGGACGCGGCCTGATGGGCCAGCGCGGCGCGGATGAACGAGATGAACAGCGGATGACCATCCCACGGCGTCGACTTGAATTCGGGGTGGAACTGCACACCCATGAACCAGGGGTGCACCGAACGCGGCAATTCGATGATTTCGGTCAGGCGCTCGCGCTGCGTGAGCGCGGAGATCACCAGCCCGGCTTCCGACAATTGGTCGAGGTAGTTGACGTTGGCCTCGTAGCGGTGTCGATGGCGCTCGGAGACGACATCGCCGTAGACCTCGTAGGCCAGCGTGCCGGGTTTGACATCCGAACTCTGCGCGCCGAGGCGCATCGTGCCGCCCAGATCGGAATGCACATCACGTCGCTGGATCGAACCGTCGGCATCCTGCCATTCGTCGATCAGCGCGATGACCGGCTCGGGCGTCTCAGCGTCGAACTCGGTGCTGTTTGCCCTGTGCAGGCCGGCCTTGTGACGCGCGAACTCGATCGTGGCGACTTGCATGCCCAGGCAGATGCCGAGATACGGTGTCCGATGCTCTCGAGCATATTGAGCGGCCAGGATCTTGCCTTCGACACCACGCACCCCAAAGCCACCCGGCACCAGGATTGCGTTGAAACGCTCCAGTTGACCGATGTTGTCGACGCTCAGGCCTTCCGAGTCGACATATTCGATGTTGACCTTCGCCCCGTTATGAATGCCCGCATGGCGCAAGGCTTCATTGAGCGACTTGTACGAATCGGACAGGTCGGTGTATTTGCCGCACATCGCAATCGTCACCGCGTGTTCGGGGTGTTCGACCCGGTTCACCAGATCGTCCCAGCGCTTCAAGTTGGCCGGCGGCGAGTGGATGCGCAGCTTGTCGCAGATCAGGCCATCGAGGCCTTGCTCGTGCAACATGCGTGGCACCTTGTAGATGGTGTCGACGTCCCAGACCGAAATCACGCCCCATTCAGGCACGTTGGTGAACAGCGAAATCTTTTCGCGTTCCTCGGCCGGCACGGCGCGGTCGGCGCGGCAAAGCAGCGCATCTGGCTGGATGCCGATCTCACGCATCTTCTGCACCGTGTGCTGGGTCGGCTTGGTTTTCAGTTCACCCGCGGCGGCGATATACGGCACGTAGGTCAGGTGGACGAAGGCAGAATTGTTAGGCCCCATCTTCAAGGCAAGCTGCCGCACGGCCTCCAGAAAAGGCAGGCTCTCGATGTCGCCGACGGTGCCGCCGATTTCGACTATCGCCACATCGACCGCCGCGTCGGTGCCCATGCCGGCGCCGCGCTTGATGAAATCCTGGATCTCGTTGGTGACATGCGGAATCACCTGCACCGTCTTGCCGAGGTAGTCGCCGCGACGCTCTATTTCGAGCACGCTCTTGTAGATCTGGCCGGTCGTGAAATTGTTGGTCCGTTTCATCCGGGTGGTGATGAAACGTTCGTAGTGGCCGAGGTCGAGGTCGGTTTCGGCACCGTCGTCGGTGACGAACACCTCGCCGTGCTGGAAAGGCGACATCGTGCCCGGATCGACGTTCAGATACGGGTCGAGCTTGATCAGGGTGACCTTCAGACCGCGCGATTCAAGGATGGCCGCGAGGGAGGCTGCAGCGATGCCCTTGCCCAGCGAGGACACCACACCGCCGGTGACAAAGACAAACTTGGTCATTGGATGCAGCCGTCGTGACAATGGCTCTGGTGGTAAAGCGCAATTATAGGCGTGGGGGTCGCGTCCCGCCCTCAGTTCCAGGATTACGTTCGGTGTCCAGACGTTGCAGCCAGTCGAGCACCGCGGCGGCGGTTTCCTGCGGCCGCTCGAAGGGAAACAGGTGAGTGCCGGATATCCAGGTCATGCGTCCGGCGGCAATCCGTCGCGTGGCGCGCAGCCCGACCTGCTTCAATTCGGACGATTCGGTGCCGCCGATGAAAGCCAGCGGGCACTGCAGCGGCCGGCGCCTGAGCATGCGGGCAATGTGATTCGGCAGTGTGTCGTAGATGCGGGTTTCGATTTCGCGTTCGAAGCCGAGCCGCACGCCATTGGCGGTAGGTGTCATGACGGCGTCGACATAGTCTTGCAAGACACCCGGCGCCCAGCGTGAAAACGCAGTCTTGCCTGCGAAATGCTGGTGGGCAGCGTCGATGTCTGACCACTGGTGACGGCGTCGCCTCGATATGGCGCCGGGCGAATACCGCTTGCCCAGACCGGTCAATTGGGCGAACTGCACGGCGCGGCCGAGCAAGAGCGGCAAGATCGGCGAATCGAGCATCACCACACCTGCGGCAAGATCGGGCCGATGGGCGGCCGTCAGCACGCTCAGATAGCCGCCCAGCGAATGGCCGACCAACCAGACCGGGCCGGTGGTGCTGGCCTGGATCAGTTCCAGCAACTGGTCGCGCAGGTTCGGCCAATTCAGGCTGACCGGAAAGCGCTCATCGTGACCAATCTTGTCGAGGGCCAGCACGCGGTAGCCGGCATCACGCCAAATGTCGAACAGTTGCCGATAGGTTCCAGCCGGAAAGCCGTTGGCGTGCGAGAAAACCAGGGTCGGTGCCGTGCCGACACCTTTGTGAATGACCGCTGGCTTGTTCAAATGATCTTCTGTCCCGGGTGTTCGATCTTGCGCATCGGCTGGTAGCGACCCGATGCCACCTGCAACGGCAGTTCGCTCGGCCCGTTGCCCCATTGCGGATCCTCTACTGAATCGAAAATCTGGCGCAAGCGTTGCCCCCAGCTTTTGTGGACCATCTGGAAGTAGGGATTGTTCTCGTCGATGCAGACGATCTGCTCGGTCTTCAACTGATTGGCCTGATAAACCAGCAGGTCCAGCGGCATGCCGACCGACAGGTTCGAATTCATCGTCGAGTCCATCGATACCAGCGCCCCTTTGGCGGCAACCTCGAGCGGGGTATCAGGTGCAATCAGGCGGTCGAGCACCGGCTTGCCATATTTGGACTCGCCGACCTGGAAAAAGCAGGTCTCGCGCGTGGCCTCGATGAAGTTGCCCGCCGAGTAGACCAGGTACAAGCGCATCGCCTCGCCTTTGATCTGCCCGCCGAAGATCAACGAGCAGTTGAAATCGATGCCGCTGGCCTTCAACGCCGGCCCGTCCTGGGCGCGCACGCGGCGCACGGCCGAGCCGAGCACACGCACCGCGTCGAACATGCTGGTTGCATTCCAGATCGTGATCGGCGGTGCTTCCGGGTCTTCGGTGCTGGCCGGGATTTTTTCGACCTGCAGGATTTCCCGGACCGACTGGCTGATCGACAGGTTGCCGGCCGACAACATCACCATCAGCCGGTCGTCCGGCTTTTCGTAGACGATCATCTTGCGGAAGGTGCTGATCTGGTCGACGCCTGCGTTGGTGCGGGAATCGGACAGGAATACCAGGCCAGCGTCGAGTTTGATGCCGATGCAGTAGGTCATGAGGTTCAGTCTATCGGGATTGCAGGATTTTCAGCTTGTACAACGCGGCCAGTGCATCGCGCGGGCTCAGCGCGTCTGGATCGATCTCGGCCAGAGCCGCCTCGACCGCCGAAGTTTCGTCGACCGGCGCCTCTGGTGGTGCTGCGAACAGATCGATCTGCGACTTGCTGGCCTGCTGCTGAGCTTCCAAGGATTCGAGGGTCGATCGGGCCTGGCGAACCAGCGCGCCGGGCATACCGGCCAACTTGGCGACTTGCACGCCGTAGCTGCGGCTGGCCGGACCGGGCTGGATGTCATGCAGAAACACGATGCGATTGCCGCTTTCGGCCGCCCCGACATGCACATTGCGGGCCCGGTCGTGACGGGCCGGAAATTCGGTCAGTTCGAAATAATGCGTGGCAAAGAGTGTGAACGAGCGGTTGCGGTCGTGCAGCCAGCCGGCAATCGCGCCGGCCAGCGCGAGACCGTCGAAGGTCGAGGTGCCGCGGCCGATTTCGTCCATCAGTACCAGTGAGTGCTCGCCGGCCTGATTGAGAATCGCTGCTGCCTCGGTCATTTCGACCATGAAGGTCGATTGGGCGTTGGCCAGGTCGTCGGCCGCGCCGATGCGGGTATGGATGGCATCGATCGGCCCGAGCCTGCAGGCCTGGGCCGGCACGAACGAGCCCATCGCAGCCAAAAGCGAAATCAACGCGATCTGGCGCATGAAGGTGCTCTTGCCGCCCATGTTCGGGCCGGTGATCACGAGCATCCGGTTCTGGCTGTCGAGCCTGCAGTCATTGGCCATGAAATTGCCGCCAGCGGTTTCCAGCAGCCTGGCCTCGACCACGGGATGGCGGCCGGCAGTAATGTCGATGCAGGGTTCACGAACGAATTGCGGCCGGCACCAGCCGAGTGTGATGGCGCGCTCGGCGAGGGCGCACAAGGCATCGAGCGAGGCGAGCGCGCGAGCCAGTGCGCCCAATTCGTGCAGGTGAATCTGCAACTGGTCGAGCAACTGATCGAACAGCCACTTTTCGCGAGCCAGCGCGCGTTCCTGCGCCGACAAGGCCTTGTCCTCGAAGGCCTTCAACTCCGCCGTGATGTAGCGCTCGGCATTTTTGAGCGTCTGTCGGCGCCGGTAATCGGCCGGCACCTTGTCGATCTGGCCTGCCGTCACCTCGATGTAGAAGCCGTGCACCTTGTTGAATTGCACGCGCAGGTTGGCGATGCCGCTGCGCGCGCGCTCGCGTCTTTCGAGATCGAGCAGGAAGGCATCGCAGTTCTGGCTCATCGCGCGCAGCTCGTCGAGCTCGGCGTCGAAGCCGGTGGCGATCACGCCGCCATCGCGCACCAAGACGGCCGGTAATTCGGCGATGGCCGATGCCAGCAACTGCGAAACCACGGGTGAGGGCTGCAGCGCGGCGGCGATCTGGCCCAGCAGTGGTGCCGGCGAGTCTTGGCAGTCGCCAGGCACCAGCGCGAGCAAAGCCGGCAGCGCTGCGATCGTGCTGCGCAAGCCCGCCAGTTCGCGCGGGCGCACCTGTCGCAATGCCAGGCGGGAGGTGATGCGCTCGACATCGCTGATATCCCGCAAGGCCGATCGCAAGTGGTCGACGCCATGTGCGATCAAAGCGTCGATCGCGTCATGCCGCCCGCTTGCGACGCTGCGCTCGCGCATCGGGTGGCTCAGCCAATGACGCAGCGCGCGGCTGCCCATGCCGCTGCGGCAGCTGTCGAGCAGCGACAACAAGGTCGGCGAATCCTCGCCGCGCAGGGTCTGGGTCAGCTCCAGGTTGCGGTGGGTGGTGGGTGGCAGATCGAGCAATTCGCTCGATCGCTGCACGCTCAAGGTCTGCACATGCGCCAGCGTCTGACCCTGCGTATGTTCGGCGTAGCTGAGCAGCGCGGCGGCTGCGGCGTGCGCGGTCGTCAGCGTCTGCGCGTCGAAGCCGGCCAGGCTGGCCACCTGCAATTGCTCGCACAACTTGCGCAAACCGAGTGCTGAATCGAATTGCCAGGCCGGCCGATGGGTGACGGCGATCCGGCTGCCCGCCAGTGCGGCCGGAATGTCATCGCGATCGACCAGCGCCTCGGCGGCTTCGAGGCGCGCCAGCCAGCCGGGCAACTCGAGTTCGTCACATTCCGTGATGCCGAGCTGGCCGCTCGAAAGCCCCAGCCAGGCCAGGCCATGGATCACGCGGCCTCGCTGCCGGGTCGTAGACAGCGCCACCAGCAGCGCGTCGGCATTGTTGGCCAGCAGCTCGCTGTCGGTGACAGTGCCCGGAGTGACGACCCGCACCACCTTGCGTTCGACCGGCCCCTTGGCCGTCGCGACATCGCCGACCTGCTCGCAGATCGCCACCGCCTCGCCAAGCTTGATCAACTTGGCCAGATAGCCGTCGACCGAATGCACCGGCACACCAGCCATCACCACCGGCTCGCCGGCACTTTGCCCACGTGTCGTCAGCGTGATGTCGAGCAGGCGGTTGGCTCTGCGTGCGTCATCGAAGAAGAGCTCATAAAAGTCGCCCATCCGGTAGAACACCAGAGCCTCGGGATGCTCCGCCTTGATGCGCAGGTACTGCTGCATCATGGGCGTATGGGCGCGGAGGTCGGGCTCGCGTGCGTTTGGTGATGGATCGTCTTTGGGCATCAATGACTTGCGTGATCATTGACGGTCAGCAGATATGCCAGCCGTCGGGTAGGCCGGAATTATCGCGGTCTGATTTGTGACTTGTGACTGGGCACTGTTTCCGAAAATCGTTCTGCGACAAGTATTGCGCGGTCTGCGCCGCGGGCGGTGTACGCTCATGATCACCTCGTCGCCTGATTGGCGTGCCGCCGTGCGGCGCGCGGAAAAGGCGGCACAGGCAGACAGATACCAAGGGGGAGACGCTCGACATCGAGAGTCCGGGCGCATTCTTCGACAGGTTGACTGAACGTCCCTGGGTCTTGGTCACTGCCCTGAAAAGGCAGGGAGCGATCGCCGTGCGTGAACTGGCCCGGGCGACTGGCCGCGACTTCAAGCGTGTGCCACGGTGCGCGCAGACCTGCACTCGCAGTCCCGGCCATTTGCGGTCGTTCGCAAAGGCGCCATTCCATGCATCGGTCGGCGCGAGCGGAGGATGTCGGGTGACCGGCTCCGCTCATGTCCCCTGGGCCGGTTCGCGACTCGTGGGCTTCTGGCAGAGTCGATCCGGCCCTCGTCCTTTACTTCGCTGCGCCGGTCGCCCGACATCCTCCTCTGGGAACCACCGGTGCGTGCCCAGACCTTCGACTGCCACGCCGCAGCGCTCTCGCGCAAACCGATGCATGCAGTCCGCGAACAACAGCAATGGGTTTGCGCCGTGAAAAGGCGGCGCTTTTCCGGCGGGTGCAAGCCCCGACCGGCAACCGCTCCAGCCGGAAGCAACCGGAGCAGGCATGGAGGTGACGAAATGTCTGAAGCCTTCGGGTAAGCGTGCCACGATTAGGTGACAGCGCGAGTGTGCGGGCCGTAACGCGAGTGAACGCTGAGTAAGCCTCGAAAAGGTCAATGCACAGGCCGACCGGATGACCCTTTCGGGGAAGGCTGACATCACTGGACGGATCAGCAAGGCAGTACCGCCAGTGGCTGTGCCGGGGTAGTGGCGACAGCACGTACACAAGGAAAGCGCGCGCAACACGGGAAGCCCCTGCGGCGTGGTCGGGGACGACCAACCGGACGCCGGTGACGGATGGTTCGGCCGCGCAAGGGTGCCGTTCGCGGAACGCTTACGACGGGTTGGCAAGAGACCACGGAGAAGGTGAACAAGTTGAACCGCGCGTTGCGCGGCTGGGCGAACTACTTCGGTGTGGGCACGACCAGCGGTGCATACCGTGCGCTCGACAACTACACCGCGCCGCGGTTGCGTCGGTGGCTGCTCAACAAGTACAAGTTCAGGCACAGAAGGGCGGGAGCTATCCACTCTCGCATCTGTACGGGCACATCGGGCTCGTGCGACTGACCGCGCTTGGACGTGGCATGGCGTGGACGAAGGCGTGACGTCTTGTCCGAGAGCCGGATGCGGGAAATCTGCAAGTCCGCTTCGATGAGGGGAATGTGGAAACGGACCTACGGCTGAGTTATTCGGGCACCGCCAGACGAAAGGGGCGGCAACAGACAAGCCGAACCTATCGCCACCGCGCCACATTCCTGCTCTACCGGTAGCGGCAAGTCGCTCGAATCGACTGCCGTCGTTGGGAATCCATGACAACTGAGGGCTAACCGACCGGTGGATTGCTGCTTGAGCCTTGTGCCCGGGCGGCTGGGCACCCGCGAACAAGCCGGTTCCGGAGTGTATCGGCGGGGTGCTGAGGGGATGAGCAGGGGATCGATGGGGTGACGATGGCGGGTGTCAGCACGCCAGATGGACGATGAAGATCGCCAGGAACGCGGTGTGCCGTGAGTTCGGGCAGCGCACACTCCCGCTTACGAGGCAAGGTCAAGTCTGCTCAGTGGTCAGCAGTCGTTCGATCCGACATCGCAGCAGGCGGCGAAGCCACCCTGCCATTGCCTGCCATGAACTGGCGCAGGCAGCGAATGAAGGCAGGCGTCAGGATCAGCGAGGCATTGTGATGGCCCAGGCTGCGATAGCTCTCCCACTGAGCTTCGTCGAAAAACTGATCGGTCGTCGGTTCCTGAGGGAAGGTCGGGTGGGTCTTGGCATATTGCCGGATGTCTGCCGACGCGTCATCCCGAACCGACGGCTTGAGCATCACCACCCAGAGTCGCGGGGTAGAGGCGCCGATGTCGGTCACCCTCAACAAGAGCGCAATCGGTTGCGTGGCGACGGGCGCTGCCTTGGCGCCGTCCTTGTCGGGCTTGGCTGGTTCCCGTGCGAAATCCTCCGTGCTCCCGAACACCTTCGCCAGCTCCGGCCATGCTTGGAAGTCGCGGACGACCGACACCTCTGATCCGAGATCGATGCTAGCCAGGCGGATCAAGTTGGCGAGATCGGCGAAGCCATAGTCCGGGTCCGCCCCGTTGTCGCTGGCGATGATGAAGGACTGTTTGCGATCGCGCCTAAGCAGCTCGTACAGCGCGGTATTCTCGAAGTGCCCGCCATCCGAGAGGTACTGCCAGGGCCTGTGCATCCCGAAGAAGCGGGCCCGGAACTCATAGGACAGGTAGGCCTGGGTTCGGAACTGCTCGCGCAAGCTGCGTGTGACCCATTGCCATGGCCCGGAATCTTCCGGCGAAGATCCGATCCCCGACTCCCACCAGGTGCCGAGACGAACGTTGGCGGCGCCCATCAGCAGCGACATCCCGAGTGAAGTCTCTCGGCCGATGCCGGTGGAGAACGCCGCGCCCGAGGTTCCGATCCATTGCCCGACACTCAAAGGCTGCTGAACTTCGGTGAACTCGGGGCCGGTTCGGAAACGGTTCAGGTCCGGGCCGTCCACGGTGTAGCCGAACGGCATCACCGCCAACGGCTGGCCCTTCCGATCGCGCTGCACCAGTTGCTCGGCGGGATCGACTGTCTTGTTCAGCGTGACGTTGATGATGTGCACAGGTGCATGGGTCGACAGTTCGCCCTCGCCGCCTGCCTGCTTGGTGGCCGAGAAGTAGTTCTCCAATCTGAGTTCGTCGTCGGGGAGAGGCTCTGCGGCGCTGAGCGAGCGCCGCCGGTCACTCGCGCTGAATCGGCTGCCGTTGCTGGCGCCCAGATAGGCACGCACGAGACGGGCGCTGTAAAACGACTGCAGGCTCGACAGGTTGATGAACCCGGGGAAACGGCCAGTCACCCAGGCCATGAAGATGGTCAATGCGAGCAGGATGAAAACAAATGTTCGCTGATCGGCAGAGGCGATGGCATGGAAGTCGGGTGGCTCCCCGTTCCATGTCAGTGCCGTGATCGCCAGACTCCACAAGCATGCAACCAGCAGAAAAATGACCAGCCCGGCGATTCCCCCGAGCGTGGGAGCAGGAAGCCTGGTCAACCAGGACGGAGCCGCCCCCTTCGAAAACGAGGCTGCGCCACGCTTCGTCGCCCATACCATGACCGTGACCAGTGCGGCAGGCGTCAGCACCGGGGCGGTACTGCCTTTCATGATGACCCAGAGATAAAGCGACTGGCCCACGGTCTCGACGAGTGCGAAAACCAGGACAATCCCCGTGGTGATGAGTCCGCTCGACATCCAGCGTGTCAACAGGACTCGCTGCTTGGGCACTGAGGACGTTGTTGCGCAGGCGCTCCAGTAGTAGAGCACCGCCAGCACCAGCACCAGCACCGACACACGCCACATCAGAGGACGAATGCCGTATCCGCCCAGGATCCACGCTGATACGTCGACGGATGACGGTGGATGGGCGAAGTCGTCGATCCCGGCGATCAGTACCAGCACCAGTGCGATCAGCAGTGCCAGGATCACCGCCCAGTTGAGCAGTCGCGTGAACCAGGATGCGCGCCTCTGCCACTGGGCCGCCCAGCCAAGGCTGCGTCCGGCCATGACATCACCTCCCGATGCGGTTTGCCGATAGGAGAACCAGTAGGCGATGCCCGCTGGCATGACCCACAAAAATACCGGCACGATCCAGAGCAGGTACAGCGAACTCCACCAGATCGAATCGAGCAGGCCCCCTCCCTTCTGGATGGTTGCGCTGGCCAGACGAAGTGCGCCGACCTCCCATGTTTCAACGCCGCGCAGCGATGCCATCGTGATGCGCAGCAGGGCCGCCGCGCAGAGAATTGGCACCAGCACGGTTGCGACGACGTAGTGGATGGCCAACCAGTTGCGCAGGCCGAGCGCTGCGGCGTACATGGCGTCGCCGACCCCTGTCGGGATCAGGTATCGCCCGTTCTCTCGAAGCCAGGCCAGCGGTTCCTTGACGGGGGCGCCGGGCGAAGACGCGCGGATGCGCCCCGGAGGGCCGCTGGCCAAGACCTCGATCGCCTTGTCTGCTGCTGCGTCGATGGTTTTGGCCGCCTTGTCGAATCGCTCCGGTCGAAACAGGCTGCAAAGGAAGGCGCCGACATAACCGCCGCCGCTGACGGTGGACAGGTACTCACAGCGCGACAGCATCGAGCCCGTGAACGTGGACGCCTTCTGCGCAGCCGGGGCAGTGTCACTGGGCTGACGCGTAGCAGCGACCGGGGGAGGTGGTGTCGCCTCCGCCAGCGCCTGCAAGACGCCCAGGGAGAACGTTGCGCTTCGTATGCCTCCACCCGAGAGCGCCAGGCTGAACCGGAACGTCTTCTCTATTGCATCGCCGGTCAGAAGTTTGTCGATCCGGTCCCGTCGCTTGGCCAGAATCGCTTCCTCGGTCGATACTGCTTGCCTACCGGACAGGCTCGAGCTGCCAAAGTCCATCGTCGCTCCTTCACGTTGTCGAGTCGAGGGTTGTTCAGATGGCCAAGTCTGTCAAGTGACTGTGATGGTTGCCACCGCCTACGAACGTGCAGGAGTCGCGCTGGTGCATGGCAAGCGCCGCAGACTGCGGCACTACAACCTGGACACCATCATCGCCGTCGGTTACCGAGTCAACTCCCACCGCGCCACGCGCTTCCGGATCTGGGCGAGGGGTGTACTGAAAGTCGCCAAGCCTTTGGCGAAGACTACTTTCGCGAACTGTTGGAGCGCATGCGCTTCATCCGCGCCAGCGAGCGGCGCATTTGGCAGCAGATCACCGACATCTTCGCCGAGTGCAGCATCGACTACGAACCGCAGGCCGAGCTGGCACAGTCTTGCTGCACGCCAATCACGCCCGCGGCGGGATGTGCAACGTGGCCGTGGCGACGATGACTTGAAACATGGCAGACCACATTGCGCACTTCTCGGCTACCGCTTCACGACTACCATTGCTCAACCGCCAATCCAGCAGGAGAATCCACCATGAGCAGCCACGCCGACGCGCGGAGCCAAGCCGTCGAATCTTCAATCGACCAGATGAAAAAGACCATCGGTGCCGGGCCGCCGACACGCGAGAAGATCGAGTCCGTTCTGGACACGCTCAAAGGGCTCGCACAGGCAAAGGAACTGTGGCAGGAAGACAGGTTCCCGCCGCCCGAAGGCGGTGAGCACCAGGCGCGTTACCTGATCGCCGAAGACCCCGACCAAAGTTATGCGCTGTACCTGAACGTGATGCGCCCCGGCAAACGCATCGTGCCGCACAACCACACGACCTGGGCCTGCATCGCCGCGGTCGAGGGCACCGAGCACAACCGCGTGTACCGGCGCCTCGACGACGGCGCCGTAGCGGGTGTTGCCAGACTGGAAGAGACCGAGTGCGTCCTGGTCGAGCCGGGCACCGGCATTGCCTTGATGCCTGACGACATCCATTCCGTCGAGATACAGGGCGAGCAGGTGATCCGGCACCTGCACATGTATGGGCGCGCGTTGGAAACGTTGAACCAGCGCACCGGCTACGACCTGCAATCCGGCACGTGCGACACCATGGGCATCGGCGTCCAGACGCGTCGCTGATCACACCCATGGCAGAGCCAGTCGATCCGCAGACGCTGAAACGCTGGCTGCACGACGGCCGCGAGATCGCTTTGCTTGATGTGCGCGAGCACGGGCAGTTCGGCGAGTCGCACCTGTTCTACGGGATTCCGCTGCCCTACAGCCGGCTCGAGATCGAAGTGACACGGCTGGTGCCGCGGCGCAGCACGCAGATCGTGCTGTACGACACGGGCGACGCCGGCGATGCAAGCACGCCCCAGGTCGCCGAACATGCGGCGGCCCGCCTGGCTGCATTGGGCTACGACGACGTGTCGGTGTTGGAAGGCGGCGCGCGCGGCTGGGGCGAAGCCGGCTTCAGGCTGTTCGCCGGCGTCAATCTGCCGTCCAAGACCTTCGGCGAACTGGCCGAGCTGACCTACCAAACACCGAGGGTCAGTGCAGACCTGCTGGCCGAGATGCTTGCGCAGCCCGAGCCGCCGGTGGTGCTCGACGGACGGCCGGTGGCGGAGTTCCACAAGATGAACATCCCGGGCGCCATCTGCTGCCCGAACGGCGAGTTGCCCCTGCGCGTTCAGCGTCTGGTGCCCGATCCGGCCACGACGATCGTGATCAACTGCGCGGGCCGCACCCGCAGCATCATCGGCGCGCAGACCTTGATCAATCTGGGGGTACCCAACCCGGTCTATGCGCTGGAAAACGGTACACAGGGCTGGTATTTGGCCGACCACGCACTCGAGCACGGCGGCATGCGGCGGTATCCCGATGATTCCGCCGACCCAATTTTGCGCCCGGCGGCGCAAGCCTTGGCGCAGCGGTTCGCGGTGACCAGCGTCGATGCAGCCACCTGCCTGGCCTGGGCCGCCGATGCAACGCGCAGCCTGTTTCTCTGCGACGTTCGCACGCCCGAAGAGTTCGCCGTTGGCAGCCTGCCCGGTGCGCAGCATACGCCGGGCGGTCAGTTGATGCAATCGACCGACCAGTACATCGGCGTGCGCGGCGCGCGGCTGGTGCTGTTCGACGACGATGGCGTGCGCGCGCCGACGGTCGCAAGCTGGTTGAGGCAGATGGGCCACGATGCCTGCGTGCTCCAGGATGGGCTGGCTAGTGGACTGGCGCTGGCCCCGATCGACGTGTCGGCGCCACCACTGCTGGAAACAATCGAGGCAGCCGCGCTCGCGGCGCGGCTCCAACAACGCGACGTGGTCGTGATCGATCTGCGTGCGGGCATGCAGTTCCGCGCCGGCCACATCGCGGGGGCTCGCTGGTCGATCCGGCCGCGGCTGGATGCTGTGCTCCAGGACATCGCGCCAGACGCTGTGCAGCGGGTCGTGCTGGTGGCAGACGATGTGGCACTTGCAGCCTGGACGGCCGCGTCGGATTGGCCGAGCCTCCTGCCACCACCGCTGCTGCTCGCAGGCGGCTTGGCCGACTGGCGCGCGGCCGGTCTATCGATAGTGGCGAGCCCCGACGAACCGTCGGACGCCGAATGCATCGATTACCTGTTCTTCGTCCACGACCGGCACGCTGGCAACAAGGAAGCCGCGCGGCGCTATCTGGCTTGGGAAACCGGCCTGGTCGAACAGCTCGATGCTCAGGAACTCGCTGCGTTCAGGTTGCCGCACAACGCGGAGTAGACGCTGGCCGGATCCTCCCTGGTCGCTCGCGTTCATGCCTTGCGCAAATGCCAGGCCTTGGGCCGAGTAAAGGTCTGGATGCCCTGGGTCGACAACGTCAGCCCGATACCCGAATCACCGACACCACTCCAGGGCAGTCGCGCACTGACGCGATCACAGCAGTTCCAGTAGACGCTGCCGGCGTGCACCTGCGCCAGCAGCCTGCGGGCGCGGGCCTCATCAGGTGTGTAGACGCCGGCCGTCAGGCCATAACGCGTGTCGTTCATCAGCGCCACGGCTTCGTCGTCGCCCGACACCTTCTGGATGCCGATCAGTGGGCCGAAACTCTCGTCGCGCATCAGGTCCATGGTGTGGTTGACGCCGGTGAATACGGTGGGCGCATACCAGTTGCCGGGGCCCGGCAGGCGCTCTCCACCACACAGCAGCCGCGCACCCTTGGCCTTGGCATCGCGCACTTGCGCGTCGAACACTTCGAGCTGCGGTGCGCGCGTGATGGCGCCGATATAGGTGTCGTCGCTCTTCGGGTCGCCGACCTTGAAGCCACGCACTGTGGCCATGAACGCCTCGACAAACGCGTCATGAATCTTCTCGTGCACGTAGATACGCTCGACCGAGCAGCAGCTCTGGCCAGTGTTGTACATCGCGCCGTCCGCCAGCGACGCCGCGGCGGCCTTGGGGTCGGCGTCGTCGCAGACATAGGTCGGATCCTTGCCGCCGAGTTCGAGCTGGAGCTTGACCAGACGTGGCCCCATGGCCTGCGCGATCCGGGCGCCGGTGGCGTGGGATCCGGTGAAGAACATGCCGTCGATGTCTTGCTCGATCAACGCTGCGCCGACCGCGCCGTCGCCCACCAGCACGATGAACACGTCCTTGGGCACACCGGCCTCCTGCAGCAGGCGGCCGATCTCCAGGCCGGTCAACGTGGCGAACTCGGACGGCTTGTACAACACCGCGTTGCCGGTCAGCAGCGCCGGCACGAACACGTTTCCGCCCACGAACCACGGGTAATTCCAGGCCGAGATATTGGCCACGACGCCAAGCGGCGTGTGTTCGATCTGTTCGCGCATGCCGCCGTCGTCGAACACCTGTTCGGTTGCGACCGATCCGCCCGCCTGCTCCAGGAAGAAGTCGATGCGCCCGAGAAAACCATTGAGCTCATTGCGCGACATGGCGATCGGCTTGCCGGTCTCGGACGTCATGAC
>JBBRID010000021.1:0-18153 GCA_038221635.1 Burkholderiales bacterium | reverse complement strand
TCGCGGTAGGTCGGGCCGCCAGGTACCGTCGTTCCGACGCCGGGTGCGATTTCCGAATCCAGAAAATCGACGTCGAAGCTGACATGCAGGTGGGTGTTGGCGTCCAGCGTCGCGAGCGCCAGTTCCATCGTGTGCCGCATTCCCATCTCGTCGATGAAGCGCATGTCGAACACTTCCAGGCCCGCTTCGTGGACCAGTCGCTTCTCGCCAGGGTCGACACTTCGAATCCCGATTTGCTTGACCACCTTGGGACTGATCGCCGGAACCATGCCGCCGATCTCGATCAATTCCTGCGGCCCATTGCCGCACAGGCATGCTACCGGCATGCCGTGGATGTTGCCACTGGGCGTCAACTGATTGGTGTTGAAATCGGCATGGGCGTCGAGCCACAGCACCCTCAGCTTCTTGCCCGTTTCACGGCAGTGGCGGGCCACGGCACTGATGCTGCCAACGCCCAGACAGTGATCACCGCCAAGTAAAATCGGCAGCCGCCCCAACCCCAGTTCGGCATGGACGGCGTCGTGCACTAGGCGGTTCCAGGCGACAACGGCGTCCAGGTGACGGTAGCCCTCGACCGGCGCCTGCCACGGATTCGGTGGCCCATTCAGGTTGCCGCGGTCGACGACTTCGAGGCCATGCGATTCCAGGGTCGGGCCGATATCAGCAACGCGAAGCGCTTCAGGGCCCATGCTGGCGCCTCGCGTACCGGCACCGATATCTGTTGGGGCACCGATCAAGCTGATGGCACTGTTCATGGTAAAGGGTCCGATCGATCAGTTTTTTTTCGATATTCCGCTCAGGCGATGTCAGCGGCATTTCTGCCGGATTCACTCTCGATTTCGCTGAAACCATATTCGGCGCTGAGAATGTCCCAGGCTTCTTCCGCAGTCTCGACGAAACGGAACAAGTCGATGTCGCCAGGTGAAATCATGCCGGTTTCAACCAGAAGTTCAAAATTTATCAGCTGGGTCCAGAAATCACGTCCGAATAACAGGATCGGCCGCTTGCGACATTTTCCAGTCTGCATCAAGGTCATCGTTTCGAACAATTCGTCGAGCGTGCCGAAACCACCTGGAAAACAAACCAGTGCAATGCTGCGCATCAAAAAGTGCATCTTGCGCAGCGCGAAATAATGGAATTGGAAACACAGTTCAGGTGTGATGTACGCGTTTGGTTCCTGCTCGTGTGGCAGCACGATATTCAGGCCGATGCTGAGCCCGCCGACCTCAAAAGCGCCGCGATTGCCCGCTTCCATGATGCCCGGCCCACCGCCGGTCACAACATAAACCGGTGTCGACAGTTTCGCCGTATGACTGGTCACCATCGCAGACAAGCGCTGCGCCTGAGCGTAATATTTCGACATCTCGAGTTGCCGCCGAGCCAGACTGATCGCCTGCGCATCGTCCGCGGCCTGCGCACTCGCAAGTGAGGCTTGCGCCTGTTCGGGCGCGAGAATCCGCGCACTGCCAAAAATCACAATTGTCGACTCGATGCCGAATTCACGCTGCATCAGTTCCGGTTTCAGCAGTTCGAGTTGCATACGCACCGGACGCAACTCGTCGCGAAGCAGAAAGGCCTCGTCGGTGAATGCCAGCCGGTATGCGCTTTCGGGGCCTTGATAACGGGCACCAGGCAGCGCGGATTCCGCGTCCTCCTGGGCACTCGGAAAGTTGCGCGCTCTCAATTCGGTTCGTTTGTCCATTGGGAATCGGTACGTGGGAACTAGGTTCAACGCTTGCCCGGGCCGCGCCCGACGCGGCGTGCGGCGGCGTCTACTGTTTCGCCGGCGCGTCGCGCCCGCTGCACACCGGGCAGTCGGTTTGTCGGCTGATGCGGATTTCGGTCCAGCTCATGTCACGGGCATCGATCATCTGCAAGCGCCCTGCCAACGAATTGCCAATGCCGGTTAGCAGTTTCAACGCCTCTGCAGCCTGCACGCTGCCGATGATGCCAACCAACGGTGCAAACACCCCCATGGTCGCACATTGAACGTCCTCGACGGTGGATTCCGGCGGGAACAGGCAGGCATAACACGGCGACTCGGACTGTCGGGCATCGTAGACCGAGACCTGCCCATCGAATCTGATCGCCGCACCGGCAACCAGCGGCTTGCGCCTGTCGACACACGCCGAATTGATCGCATGCCGGGTCTTGAAGTTGTCGCTGCAGTCGATCACCACGTCGGCTTCGGCGACCAGCAATTTCAGGCGGGCCGCATCTACGCGCTCGCGCAATGCACGAACGACGATTCCGGGGTTGAGCGCCATCATCGCCTGCGCCGCAGAATCCACCTTCGCACAGCCGACCCGGTCGTGCGCATGGGCAATCTGCCGCTGCAGATTGGTCAGATCGACGTCGTCGTCGTCGACAACCGTGATCCGCCCCACGCCCGCTGTCGCCAGATAAAGCAGCACCGGCGACCCCAAGCCGCCCGCGCCTATCACCAGAGCGTGCGAATCGAGCACCCGTGTCTGCCCTTCGATCCCGAACTCATCCAGCAGGATGTGTCGCGAATACCGCAGCAACTGGTCATCATTCATCGCGAGCAGTCAAGACACAAACGCCCGCTGGATGCGGGCGTTGGTCAGCCGAGCGACCGAGAGCAGCAAAAGCTACGATGTCCATGACAGTCGATGAACCCCGCCCCATTGCAGGGGTGGGTGCTGTGAAACCGCTCCGGGGGCGGGTCAATTCGCTTCGGTGGTTTCCGCTTTGCGCTCGACGGCAGTCTTGCTGACGAGCACCGGCTTGCCTTTCAGGCGATTGATGGCCTGCATGAGCTGGAAATCTTCGGTGCTGCCGAATTCTGGCAAGGGCTTCGGCGGCTCGTTGCTCCGCTTCAGCGCCTCTTCCTCGAGGCGTTTGCGCGCCTCTTCGCGAGCCTTCGCGCGCACGGGATCCTTGATTTCCGCACCTTGTCCACTCTCGAGGTGCTTCTCTAGATCGGCCTCGCGCGGACGCAACGCGGCAAAAAGATTGCCTTCAGCTGTCTCGTCGAGCATGACATCGGGGACGATGCCCTTGGCCTGGATGGATTTACCGCTAGGCGTGTAATAACGCGCCGTGGTGATCTTCAGTGCGGTTTCTGGCGACAACTGGCGCACCGTCTGAACCGATCCCTTGCCGAAGGTCTGCGCGCCCATGATGATGGCCCGCTTGTGATCCTGCAGGGCACCGGCGACGATTTCGCTCGCGGAAGCCGAACCCTCATTGACCAGCACTACCAGCGGAACACTTTTTACCGCATCGGGAATGCGGCGAAGCGCGTCTGACCCACCCCGGCGCATGTAGTACTCCGGAGCCGCCTTGAAGACTGATTTGGATTCGGCGATCTGCCCATCGGTCGACACGACCACAGCGTCGCGCGGCAGGAATGCAGCCGACACCGCCACCGACGCCTCGAGCAGGCCGCCCGGGTCGTTGCGCAGATCGAGCACGATGCCCTTGAGGTTGGGATCCTGCTTGTAGGCATCTTCGAGCTTGCGCGCGAAGTCCTCCACCGTACGGTCCTGAAACTGGCTGACACGGATCCAGGCGTATCCGGGCTCGATGATCTTCGAGCGCACGCTTTGCTGGCGAATCTCTTCGCGCACGATGGTCACCGGGAAGCTGCGACTTTCCGCCTTGCGGAAAATGGTCAGCATCACCTTGGTATTGGGTTCGCCGCGCATCTTCTTGACGGCCTGGTCGACCGTCAGACCCTTCACCGGCGTGTCGTCGATGCGGGTGATCAGGTCACCGCTCTTGAGGCCGGCACGGAAGGCCGGCGAGCCCTCGATCGGCGAGACAACCTTGACCAGGCCGTCTTCCATGCTCATTTCGATGCCGACGCCGACGAAGCGGCCGGTCGTGCCTTCACGGAATTCCTTGAAGGTCTTCTTGTCGAAATACTGGCTGTGCGGGTCGAGGCCCGCGACCATGCCGCCGATCGCATCGGTGATCAGCTTTTTTTCGTCGACCGGCTCGACATAGTCGCTCTTGACCATGCTGAACACCGACGCCAGTTGTTGCAACTCCTCGAGCGGAAGCTGTGAGACCGGGCTGCGTGCAATTGCCTGGAACTGCATGCTTGCCAACGCGCCGGCAACCGCTCCGACCATGACCCAGCCCGCCACCTTCAGTTTTGCACCCATATGCGCCACCATTCGCCTCTGAAATCGTGACTCCAACGAATGAAGCCGCTTGATACTGCAGTATAAGACTGCCCCCATGCTATAGGAGCCTCGACCAAAGACATTAGTTCAGGGCTTTTCGTCGCTTAACAAGGCGTATCCGGCAGATCTGCTCACTCACGGGCTGCGGGCAAAAGTCACCACGTGATCGACTTCGGCACGAATGCCGATCCATTCGCCGATCTGGTGGTCGTGGTGTGACGGCACGTGTGCCATCACCAGCTCACCATTGGTCAGCCGCAGCGTGTACAAAAATTCCGAGCCGCGAAAAGCCTTGCGCTCGATCCGCGCCTTTACCGACGCGGCGTCGTCGTGGACGATATCGTCGGCACGCAGCAACACGTCGCACAAGCCATCCGGGTAGGCATCAGGCAACGGACATTCCGCCATATCGACCAGATCGCCGAGAGCGGTGCTGACAACTGCAACATGAGTGGCCGGATCGCCGGCTGGCGGCGTCCGGGCGACGATTCGCGCCGGCGCAAACACCCCGTGGCCGATGAAGTCGGCAACAAACCGCGTCAGCGGCCGGTGGTACAGCGTATAGGCATCGTCCCATTGCTCGAGCCGGCCGTCTTTCATCACACCGATCCGGTCACCGACCGCAAAGGCCTCGAGTTGATCGTGGGTGACAAACAGCGCGGTGGTGCCGGCGGCTTTCAGGATGGCACGCAGTTCGTGCGCCAACCGTTCGCGCAGATCGACGTCCAGGCTGGAAAACGGCTCGTCCAGCAGCATCAGACGGGGCTGCGGCGCCAGCGCCCGAGCCAGCGCAACACGCTGCTGCTGCCCGCCCGACAGCTGGTGCGGCGCTCGCCGCGCCGCATCGGCAAGGCCGACCAGCTCGAGCATTTGCCGGGTCCGGGCTCGTCTTTCTTCGATCGGCAGGTGATGGATGCCGAAGGCGACGTTGTCGCCCACATCGAGGTGCGGAAACAGCGCGTAATCCTGAAATACCATGCCGATGCGCCGAGATTCGGGGGCCAAGTGAATCCGGCTTGCACGCTCGCTGAGGATCTGGCCGTCGATTGCAATACGCCCTTCGCTCAAATGCTCCAGACCGGCCACTGCCCGCAACAGCGAGGTCTTGCCGCAGCCTGACGGTCCGATCAGCACGCCGATCTGACCGGGCGAAAGTGCCAGCGTCACCGACTCCACGGCGGGATGCCCTTCGGCGTCCTGCCGCGCCGCGACCTTGCGGTAGTCGACGCTGGCCTGTTCGATCTGAAGAAACATCGACCTATCATAGCGATCTAAATCCGAATGCGCATGGTTCGCATTCGGGCCTGCCGATGTTGCGGAATGGCAGGCTCAAAGGGCCGCTGACACGGCCCACCCCGCTTGCTACAAGCTTGCTCGCCGCCTTGCGGCCTCCTGCGCATGACCAGACTGGTGATCGTTTCGTGTTTGCTGCTTGCACTGCCGGTACTGAGTGTGTTCGGCTCGTGGCTGGCGCCCGCGGCCGGCAGCATGGACATCCTGCAGCACCAGCTGGCGACCGTCCTGCCCGCCTACGCTGGCAATTCACTGGTATTGACGCTGCTGGTGGCGATCGGCGTGAGTGTGATCGGAAGCGTGACCGCCGCCTTGGTCACCTTGTTCGACTTCCCGGCCCGTCGTCTGTTTGAATGGACCCTGCTGCTGCCGCTGGCGATGCCGGCCTATGTGCTGGCCTATGCGGCGACCGACTTTCTGGGTTACAGCGGCGCCTTGCAGATCGCATTGCGCCAACTGACGGGTGCCAGCGGTGCGCTGTGGCCCGACGTGCGCAGTCTCTGGGGTGCGGCGTTGATGTTCAGCCTGTGCCTGTATCCCTACGTTTATCTGCTGGCTCGAGCCGCCCTCAGCGAGCGCGGCGTGCACCTGATGGAAGCCGCCCGCATGCTCGGTGCCGGCACCGTTCGCCGGGTTCGTGAGGTGGCCATTCCGCTGGCCCGACCGGCGATTGCCGCCGGTGTGGCGCTGGCGTTGATGGAAACCCTGGCCGATTACGGCGTCACCTCGTACTTCGGACTGCAAACCTTCACAACCGGCATCTACAAGGCCTGGCTGGTGATGAACGATGCCGATGCCGCCGCCCAACTGGCCTCGCTGTTGCTGCTGATCGTGGCAGCCTTGATGTGGATTGAGCGGCGTTCTCAGAGCCGGCTCAGCTTCGCGTCGAGCCGGCGCAGCGCTCAGCATGGCGACGAAGCCCAGGCCTTGCGCCTGCACGGCTGGCCGGCGGCGCTGGCGATGACCTGCTGCGCCGTGCCGGTGCTGCTTGGCTTCGTGCTGCCGGTGCTGGTGCTGTTGGGCTTGCTCTGGCAGGAAGCACAGGCCAGCGACTCAGGTTTGCTCGGCGGCCTGCCGTGGGCCCGCTTCGGACCCTGGGCGTGGACCAGCTTCAAGCTCGCCGGCATCGCCGCCTTGTTGGCCACCACGCTGGCATTGGTATTGGCGTTCAGCCTCAGGCTGCCGCAGGCCGGCAGTCGTGCCAACCAGCGCCACGGTCGCGAAGGCGGGCGCCTGGTTCGTTCGGCATTACTGATCGGAGCCCGCATCGTTTCGCTTGGCTATGCCGTTCCCGGGGCGGTGATCGCGGTGGGCATCCTGATCCCAGTTGCGTGGTTGCAACGCCAGTGGCCCGAGGCCGGCACCACAGCGCTCGTTACCGGCTCCCTGTTCGGCGTGATGTACGCCTATCTGGTGCGCTTCAGCTCGGTGGCACTGCAGTCGATCGACGCCGGTTATTCCCGAATGAGTCAGCATGTCGACGAAACGGCTCGCATGCTCGGCAGCTCGCGGCGGCGAATCTTCACCCAGCTGCACGCCCCCTTGCTCAAGCGTGCGGCACTCAGTGCAATGCTGCTGGTATTCGTCGACGTCATGAAGGAGTTGCCGGCAACCCTGGTGCTGCGTCCTTTCAACAGCGATACGCTTGCCGTTGTTGCGTATCAGCTCGCACGCGACGAGCGGCTGGCCGAAGCGGCGCTGCCCTCGCTGGCCATCGTTCTGGTCGGCCTGGCACCGGTGCTGCTGCTGTCGCGTTCGCTGCGACCCAACTCCGAATGACAGCCGGGTGACCCGCTAATCGCCAAAGCTGCACGGCCGCCTGGCAAAAAACAGGCGAAGTGCCGATTTCATGTCGCCATTGCGCGACAGCGAAACCGGACCGGCGGCGGCAAATGCTATAAGCGAAAGGCTGCCTGCAGCATCGCAAAAAGCCGTCAGAAAATGCTCCGCCAGCGAACCCGGTTCGCTGCTTCCTTCATCGAATCTCCCATGGTTTCCCGAGTCGACCCAGCCGCCGAAATCCCGTCTGCCAGCCCGGCGGCCGGCGCGTCAGGGCCGTTGCCGCGACGCAGACGCTGGCGCCGCTGGCTGATTGGCACCGTATCGCTGGGCGTTCTGCTCAGTGCTGTGGTGTTCGTGGCCCGCTGGGAAATGCAGCATTCGACGCTGCAGGCGCACTACATGTCGCAATGGGCACGGCAACTCGGCTACGAGATGCAGCCCGGCAGCAGCCCCGACAACCGCTATCCGCAGGCCGGCCCTTACGACGAGCGGCTGGGTTACACGCGCGTGCCGGCATTCGTCGAGCGGCTGGCAGCGCGCAATCAGCCAGTGGTTGCTCAGGCCAGGCAGAACGCGGCGTTGGTCGACTACATGCGCCAGGGTTTCTTCCCGCCCTTCAATGAGAAAAGCCAGGCAGGGCTGCAGATCTTCGGTTGTAGAGCCGACGGCCTGTACATCGCCAACCATCCAATGTTCGCTTACCCCGACGCGGCATCCATACCGCCGCTGATCGGCAAGTCGCTCGCCTTCATCGAGAACCGCGAACTGCTCGCCTCGCCGGCGCCGACCCACAACCCCGCGGTCGAATGGGACCGTTTCGGTCGGGCGGTCGTCGATCAGTTGCAGTCGGTCATCGAGCCCGATCACCCGGCCGCCGGCGGCAGTACGCTGGCCACTCAGCTCGAAAAATTCCGCCATTCACCCGAAGGTCGCACCGCCGAGATTCACGACAAGTACCTGCAGTTGGTATCGGCAACCGTGCGCGCCTACCGCGACGGCGAAAATACCGATGCGGCGCGCAGCCGCATCCTGCTCGACTACCTGAACGGGCTGCCGCTCGGTGCGGTGCGCGGCTTCGGCGAGATCAATGGTGTACTCGACGGCCTGCATGCCTGGTACGGTGCGGATGTCGAGGCCAGCAACCGGGCATTGAGACTGACAGCGGCGCAAGTCGCCGCCGATCCAGCTGCGCTGGCCGAGCAGGCGCTGGCCTTAAGGCGCGTGCTGAGCCTGTTCATCGCACAACGGCGGCCCGGTCATTTCTTCGCCACCGGGCAGTCGAAGCTGACCGCGCTGATTGATTCCTATGTTCGCCTGCTCAAGAACGGCGGCCTGATCGACGACCAGCTCGCGCAGGCCACGCTGAAAGCGCCGCTGAAGATCCGGCAGGCCTATGGCAACGGCGATGAAGGCGACGCCCCAGCCGACATTCGCGATCGCAAAGCCGCTACGTTGGTGCGCAGCGAATTGGGCTCATTGCTCGATGTCAGCAGTTTCTACGACCTCGACCGGCTCGATCTGCGTGTCGACAGCAGCATCGATGTCAAGCTGCAATCGGCCATCTCGGATCTGCTCGCCAGCCTGCGTGAACCGGGCGTGGCCAAGCAGCAAGGTCTGGTCGGCCGGCAACTGCTCGAACACGGCGATCCAGCCAAGATGTATTACAGCTTCACGCTGTACGAGCGCGGCAACGGCGTCAACCACGTTCGGGTGCAGACCGACAACCTGGATCAGCCTTTCGACATCAATACCGGCGCCAAGCTCGAACTCGGTTCGACCGCCAAGCTGCGCACGCTGGTCACCTACCTCGAAATCATCGCCAAGCTGCACGGCGAGTTGGCCGGGATGGACAAGAAGGCGCTCGATGCTCACGACGTTGCCAAGAAGGACCGACTGACCCGCTGGGCGGTTACCTACCTGCGCGGGGCTGACGACAAATCGCTGGCCGCGATGCTCGAAGCGGCAATGGACCGGCGCTATTCGGCCAGTCCGGGTGAAACCTTCTTCACCGGCGGCGGCGCACACCAATTCGATAATTTCGACCACTCCGACGATGGCAAGGTGCCGAATCTGCGCGAGGCATTGCGCGATTCGGTCAACCTGGTCTTCATCCGCCTGATGCGCGACGTCGTCTACCACCATCTTTACCGCGAACCCGGATCGGCGGCGCGCATTCTCGAGGACAGCAACCACCCCGAGCGCGAAGGCCTGCTGATGCGCTTCGCCGAACGTGAAGGCGCGCAGTTCACACGCAATTTCTACCGCCGACTGAGTGGCAAGACCGGCGAACAGCAGCTGACGACGCTGGTTTCCGGGATCCAGCCGACACCGATGCGGCTGGCGGTGATCTTCCGCTCGGTCCGCCCCTCCGCATCGCTTACCGAATTCACCCGTTTCGTCAGTGCAAATCTGCCGTCGTCCAAGCTCGACGACGACGACATGAAGAAGCTCTACGAAAAGTATGCGATCGAGCAGTTTTCGCTGCCCGATCGCGGCTACCTGGCGCGCATCCATCCGCTCGAACTGTGGGTGGCCGCGCAGCTGCAAGTCAAACCGCAAGCGACGATGACCGAGGTGCTGGCTGCCGGCGAGCCGCAACGCCAGGAGGTCTACGGCTGGCTGTTCAGAACCCGCGCCAAGGCGGCGCAGAACCGGCGCATCCTGTCGCTGCTGGAGATCGATGCCTTCGCCGAGATCCAACGCGCATGGCAACGGGTGGGCTACCCGTTCGAGCGATTGGTGCCGTCGTACGCCACCGCCATCGGCAGCTCCGGCGACCGACCAGCCGCATTGGCCGAGCTGATGGGCATCATCGTCAACGGAGGCGTCCGACAGCCAACCGTGCAGATCCGCTCGCTCCGGCTGGCCGAAGCGACCCCTTATGAAACCCGCACGCGGCGCAACACCCTGGGTGCCGAGCGCGTGATGGCTCCCGAGGTGGCCGCCACCGTCCGCAAGGCCTTGCGGTTGGTGGTCGAAAAAGGTACGGCGCGTCGGCTCGATGCTGCAATCCTCGGTCCTGACGGTGCGCCGCTGATGATCGGGGGCAAGACAGGCACAGGCGACAACCGCCTCAATACCTACAGCGCCAAGGGCCATCAGACCGGCTCGCGCGTGCTCAACCGGACAGCGACCTTTGTCTTCTACCTCGGCGAACGCCATTTCGGCACCGTCACGGCGTATGTGCCAGGGCCGGACGCCGAAAAATTCCGCTTCACCAGCGCGCTGCCGGTGCAGATCGTCAAGCTGATGGCGCCGCTGCTGGAACCGGCGCTCAGCGGAAAGCCGGGGAGCGCCTGTCCGACCGCCACAGAACCCGACCCGATGCAAGCCCGCCAGTTGCCGGGCAAATCGCAGGTTTCGATCGGTCAGACATCAACGGCCGCGCCGACGACCACGGCGGTTGCCGACCAACAGTTCGCACCGAACCTCAAAGCCGCGCGCTAAGCGGCCGCCCGGGCCGGCCCCGGAAATTGGCGTGCCCACCCCGACTTCCCTCTCGGCGCCGCACAAGCTGACTGGAGGCATGGCAGCGTGTCGATCATCGTCGGCAGCCGCGATGCCCGGTTTCACCCGCACCTGAACGACGAGATCCGCCAGATCGGCTTTTCGGCTCCGGTTGCCAACAATATCCAGGCCCATCAGGACGATCTGGTGGCAATCAGCTTCACCGTCTCGGCGGCATTCGAACAGACACCCGGTCCGCACGCCGGACAAGCCATGACCGCGGCGGAGTAAAAAGATGTCGCCCGACCTCGACGCGATCCGCCTCCCCTGTCTGGAAGGCGTCATTCCGGTCGTGATCGCAACCTTGGCAGTGACGGCAGCCCGAACGTCAGCTAGGTGTTCCACCGGGCAGCGCCATCGCCTCGACATTGGGCGTACGCACGACGTACAGCGACCGGCCATCAGCTGCGATCGGTCGGTCTGCATCCGCGCCACCTCGACCAGCCGCGCGAAGATGCGATGCACTCGCTCGCATTCGCGCACGCAACCGAGTTGACCGTCGTCTGTTGCGCGCAGGATCATTGCGCGCAAGTTGCCGGCGCTGGCCCGCTCGACCTCGGCGGCCGACCAAGCGTGCGCGACCGGTTCATACGCCATGCGTGCAATGGTCGATCGATTTCATTCGAGATCCAATTTGCCGATATCCAGGCTTGCCTCTACCTCGAAAGGAAAAGCCATGGATGCCGTCAACCGCAGCACCGTGTCGAATGCATCCGCTGCCGACCTCGGCACGGTCCAGGGCGCAGCTGCGTTGCTGATGCTGAAGAAGTCGATGGCCGCCCAGTCGTCATCGGCTACCCAAATGATTGCTGCGCTGCCTCAGCCCGCACTCGCAACTTCTGGTCACCTGGGAACGCAAGTCAATACCCTGGCGTGAAGCCTGATCCCGACTGGATTCCGGCCCCGGCAAAAGCGATCGAGGCTTTGACGGCCAGCTAACCGCCCATCCGGCAGCGCCGGGTAAACAGCGCTTGTCCAACGGCCAAGGCCAGCCCGCAGCATGCGCCATACAGATGAGCCTTGGCAACGACAGTACCGCCGATCAGCTCGAGCTGCACAGCGGGCGATTCGACCAGCAGCTGCCAGGCAATGCGCGCCAGCACCAGCAGCAGCAAGACCAGCGCGGCACGCTCGCCGCGCCAGGCCTGCGGGCCCAGCACGCAGACGAACAAGCCGTAAACCACGCCGGACATCCCGACATAATTCGGCACGTCGGGCGATGCAAGCAACAGCAAGATGCCGACGCCCAACCCGATCGCGAAGCTTGCACCCCACCAGAATCGGCCTGACAAGCTGCCGCGCGACAACAGAACACACAGCCCGAATGCCGTCAGGTTCAACAAGCAATGGATCCAGCCAAGGTGAACGAAATTGGCGCTGACCAGCCGCCAAAGCTGACCCACCAGGACTGCTGCACGATCGTAGCGCAGCGCCGCACGCACCGGCGCCCCGCCGGTCTGCAGTACCAGCATCAGCGCGGCAAGCGCAGCCGGCGCGAGCCGTTTCGTGATCGGTCCGGCGTGGCTGACCGCTGGAAGCTTGAACATCGGGATCGACTCAAGGGTGACCGGAAATTCGTCCGTTTCGGGTCCGAAAGACTTGAGGTCGGCCGACAGGCCTGCAAACCGCCCGCAGGGCCGACAGGATCCGTTCGACGCGCTCAGTGGTCGGCGCGGCACTGACGCGCGCCATCACGCTCCCTTCGGAGTCGAGCACGAAGACGTCGGCGTGGCGGCCGTTCGGCGGAACGCTGAGCGCCGATTCGAGCGCCTGGCTGGGCATGAACCAAGTCTGGTCGTCATGGCGGTCCGGAATCTTCTCCCGGGCACGGCTGAGTGCGTCGGACGAGCCGCAGCGGCACATCGGTATGGGCCGCCAAGTCTTCTGCGACATCTCCGCCAATGCAGCGCGCGGAAAATTCGCCCGGGTACAGTGGCCCAGGTGGTTGGCGAGGCACGGTCTTACCCAGCGTAAGGCTCAGGAACAGCACCACCTGCCAGACCTTGCTCAGGGTGACGGTGGCGAGCGCCGCGCCGAGCGCCACCATCGCGAAAAACTTGAACGCATTCACCTTCGACAGCATTCGCTGGCCCGACGCGCGCAGCAGCACCACCAAGGCCGCGTAGCCGAACAGCCCGCACCGTGGTACGCACCGGCGGCGTCCAGCCATAGAAGAAAATGGCGTTCATCGGCGACCGGAGGTCCGTAAGGGGTGCCGGACCAGCACGGCGGGCATGCTCACCGGAACCGCGGCGTGGACTGCCAGATGATTTCATCCTTGCTGTTGATCAACAGCAACTGTCCCTGGTCGACGATCTGGGCATAAACGCTCTTGTTGAGGATGACGGGCGCCATGGCATCACGCCCGTTGGTGGCGCAGTACCCCTTGATCTGCTTGCTGGCGATGCAGATATTGCCGTCGGGGTTGTAAGAAAACACACTCACCTTCGGCGGGTTGTTGATCGGGCCCGTGAGAGGGAAGGTGTAGAAAACCCGACCGGTCTGGACATCCTCGATGACAAAGTTGCCGTCGTCGGTTCCCCTGAGTTGAACTCTGCCCCCGGCCGAAACCAACCTTTCACCCTCCAACAGTTTATCGCCCGGCTTGATTCTGTCCTGGTATTTCACCGTGCCGCTCATCGCCGCAGTCCGGTTACCGACATCGCCATTCGGTTGTATCGTCCGAACAGGCGCCTGACTGGCATCGGGAATTGCAGCCGGCCGGGACGGCACCGGATTCACTGGTGGGGCAACTGACCTCATCGGCTGAGGATTGGAGGGTGCGGCAATTTGCCTTGGCAGTTCCGGACTGGCAGGCGCAGCAATCTGCCGCGGTGGCTCTGGATTTGCAGGCGGCAAGGCGGCTGACGGATTGTTCGACGCCTCCGGAATCTTGCCGTCCGGGTGTCGGACGGCAACGGCGACAAAATACCAACGCCCGTCGGCCGACCTGGCTGCTCCGTAACCCAATTCCGGATAGATGCCATCCACACTGAACCAGGGGCGGAAGTGGGTGTCGCCGGACATCCACCCATGCGGATACCCATCGGGCGCGCCGCCGCCGGCGGCCTCGACTACGCTGCGCGGCGCGGCGAAGAACTCCACCCGCATGCCCAGATCGTTCATGTTCCCGCGCTTGCCTGTGCGCGGATCGGTGAATGATCGCGACGGGCCGGCATGCGACATGACGTTGGTCGATGCGATGTACTCGGCCTGAAACTGGGCTGCCAGATTGAGCTTGTCATTCAGTTTCGAATCCGAGAAATAGGGCGGATTCGGATTCTGCTTGAACACCTTCTCTATGCCCCCCAGGGTCTGGACGGTGGCTCCACTCAGATCGGTGGCCGTTTTCGCTCCGTTGTCCTTTCGGAAATTCGGATCCATCCGACCGACGTTTCCATAGGCGAGCATCTGCTGCTGAAACGCATTGAGGTTGGCCGGGATTTGCACCGCCGGATAAAACATGCCGGGCGTGGTCTGCTTGCTGAGTTCGGTCATCCGTTTTTGAATCAAGATGGTTTGCGGAATCGCCGCTCGAACCGGTGGCTGATTAGCATCAGCCGCTGCAAGAATCTGCAATTTGGCATACCACCAGTTCCCTCTCGGGGTTGCGTGTGCCTTTATTTCATTGGCGACCGCCCGCCATTGCGGACTGTTCTCGTCCATCTTGAACCACCACTTGCTGTCCGAAACGCTGCCATTGCGGGCAAATGCGATGCTGCCCTGATCGATCTTGTTCGCATCCCAGCCAACCTCGTTGATCATAAAAAGCTGCGGCTTTCCATTGATGGTTTGGTTCGATATTTTTATAAAGTCCGTGAAGGCCCTGTATTTCTGCCCGGTCGCGGTGACCATTTCGGCGAAATCAGCCGGCATTGGAATATCGAATACATACTCCGTCGGCGTCTGGCGCCCGAGAAAGAAAGTCTGCGCATGGGCCTGCGCAAACGCGGCCAGACCGCCAACGACGAGCAGGGTCACCCGCAACCAGGCCCACACAGAAACCTTGGATTCCCATCGCTGGGGCTGCAGACTGGCAACGGAACGCATGTATCTCGTCATCGATGGTCCTTGTCTCGTTTGATGTGGGGTGGGTGATTGCTCGGTGAGGGTGTCCAGCGGTACAGCCTGCCGTGACGATGTGCGCTCGAAAGCGCTGCAGAAGGAGGCGAAGCGACGCCCCTGCAACGATCGGGCGCCGCGGCGTAACCGCGATGAAACCGGGCTTGCGGCGTTCAGTATCGACCTCTCTGGAAGTCGCAGATTTCATGCGATCGCGTTTTGAACGCGCAAGAGCACACCGAAATGGATCATAGCGGCTGCAACGGTGAGGTGTGGCTGCCCAGCAGAACAGCCCCGCGGGGAAATCCACCAGAAGCCGGACTTGACAGGTGTCGGCCATTGCGGGCAGCGCTCCTGCATCCTCACCATGTTGTCGCGCGAAGCTGGCAACGCAGGTTCAAACGGGCACGCGCTCGCTCGGTCCGCGGTTCAGCGGCTCCGGAACCCGGGATCGGGGCCTGCACCGCAGCTACCCGCAGCCCGGAAACGACAAAGCCCGGCAATCCATGCCGGGCTTTGTCGTTGAATCCATGGTGCCGGAGAAAGGAGTCGAACCCTCGACCTTCTCATTACGAATGAGCTGCTCTACCAACTGAGCTACACCGGCACGTCAGCCCAAAATTATAGCCCGCTCGCGCCGAGGATGGCTCGCCCATGAACTTAGCTGCTGCAGCAGCGCCACGCACGACGCGCAGCGGACACCTCAACCTGCGTCGCGGTGATACCCCGTGACCCGCTCGACCTCGTTCTTCGAGCCCAGCATCACGCTGATCCGCTCGTGCAGCCGGGTTGGTTGCAGATCGAGGATGCGCTGCTTGCCGTCGGTAGCGGCACCGCCGGCCTGCTCGATGATGAAGGCCATCGGATTGGCCTCGTACAGCAGCCGCAGCTTGCCGGCCTTTTCAGGTTCGCGCTTGTCCCAGGGGTACATGAAGATGCCGCCGCGGCTCATGATGCGGTGCACGTCGGCCACCATGCTGGCGATCCAGCGCATGTTGAAATCCTTGCCGCGCGGGCCGTCCTTGCCGGCCAGACATTCATCGATGTAGCGCGTCATTGGAGCTGACCAGTGGCGTTTGTTGCTCAGGTTGACGGCAAACTCGGCGGTGTCTTCCGGCACCCGCATCGCATCATGGGTCAACATGAACGAGCCCTGCTCGCGGTCGAGTGTGAACATCGCCACGCCGTCGCCAAAAGTCAGCACCAGCGTGGTCTGCGGTCCGTAGACGCAATAACCAGCGGCAGCCTGCTGGCGCCCAGGTTGCAGGAAATGGGCCTCGCTGACTGCGGTTCCGTTGTCGAGCTTCTTCAGTACCGAGAAGATCGTGCCGATGCTGACATTGACATCGATGTTGCTCGATCCGTCGAGCGGATCGAACAGCAGCAGGTATTCGCCTTGCGGATATCGGTTCGGCACGATGTGGATATCATCCATCTCCTCGCTGGCCATCGCTGCCAGGTGGCCGCCCCATTCGTTGGCCTCGATCAGTTCCTCGTTGGCGATGATGTCGAGCTTCTTCTGAACCTCGCCCTGCACGTTTTCGGTATCGGCCGTACCCAGCACATCGCCGAGCGCGCCCTTGTTGACCGCGATGCTGATGCGCTTGCAGGCGCGCGCAACGACTTCGATCAACAGCCGCAAATCGGCCGGGATGCTGTTGTTGCGGCGTTGGTGTTCAACCAGGTACTGAGTCAGGCTGATGGGTTTGGAGACGGTGTCCATGGTTCAGGATTGCAGAGCCCGCGCGACGATTTCTCGAACGTCGTTGGACAGATCAGGTTTGGCGGCCACCCGCTTGACGGCTTCGTGCGCGGCCGAGCGGCACGGCTCGGTCAGTTTTGCCCAACGGTCCATCACGCGGGCCAGACGTGAAGCGAGTTGCGGATTGAAGCCGTCGATCTCCATCACCCGGTCGGCCCAGAACTGATAGCCGGCGCCGTCTTCGCGGTGGAAGGCGCCGGGGTTGCCATTGCAGAACGAAGAGACCAGACTGCGCGCCCGATTCGGATTTTTCAGACTCAGATCAGGGTGTTTCATCAAGGCCTTGACGCGAGCGAAGACCACGCCGTCGCGCTCTGGCGCCGTTGCCTGCAACGCAAACCATTTATCGATCACCAGCGCATCGTCGCGGAACAGCCTATGGAAACGCTCGAGCGCAGGCGCGGCGAGTTCAGCATTTGAATCGACAAGCGCGACCAGCGCGCCGAGCCGGTCGGTCATGTTCGCCGCATCCTTGAATCGCTGGTAGGCGCGGCCCGGCCAGATGGCGTCACCCGTCGCAGCCGCATCGAGGCACAACATCGACAACGCGAGATTCGCCAGCGAGCGTTTGCCGGCCGATGCCGCATCGGGCCGATATGGGCCGGTGACCTGGTTGCTTTCGAAAGCGTTTGCCCAGCTCGACGCCAGCGATTGCGCCAGTTGCAGCTGCATGGCCTGACGCGCCGCATGGATGCGTTGCGGGTCGAAGGGGTTCAGTTGCTCGGCCACATAGGCGGCACCGGGGATGCTCAACACCGCCGCCTTGAACGACGAGTCGATCTGCGCATCATCGAGCAGCGCACGCATCGCGTCGATAAATTCGGCATCCAGCTGCAACGCCACCGGACCATCGACGTTCACAGCCGTGATCAGGCGCTTCAGAGCCAGCCGCTGACCCGCTTCCCAGCGATTGAAGGGATCGAGATCGTGGCGCAACAGCACCATCAGTTCGGCGTCGCCGAGACCATCGTCCAGAATCACCGGAGCCGAGAATCCGCGCAGCAGTGACGGCACCGGCCGCTGCGGGATCGCCTCGAACTGCAGCACGGTCTCGCGCTGATCGATCACCAACAGGCGATCGGTCGTTGCGGGCTGATCAGAAGGCTCACCAGCCAGGCGCAACGGCATCGCCTGTCCATCGGCGCCTACCAGGCCGATCGCCAACGGGATCACCATCGCCTCGGCCAGCGGCTGGCCGGCACTGGTCTGCTCACCCTGATGCAGCGTCAGGGTGTAGCGCTGCAGCGCCTCGTCGTATTCGCCACGCGCCTGCAGCCGGGGCGTTCCAGCTTGGCGGTACCAGCGCTTGAAGGCATCGAGTCGACCCGCCAGCGCACTACCCGGATTCGCATCGGCAATGGCCTGCGCAAAATCGTCGCAGGTGACAGCCTGGCCATCATGGCGCTCGAAGTACAGGGCCATACCCTTGGCAAAACCGTCTCGGCCGACCAGCGTCTGCATCATGCGCACCACTTCCGCGCCTTTTTCGTAGACGGTGGGCGTGTAGAAATTGTTGATCTCGATGTATTCGTCCGGCCGCACCGGATGCGCCATCGTGCCTGCATCTTCCGGAAACTGCACCTGGCGCACCAC